>JBBSJZ010000234.1:0-8642 GCA_038256795.1 Pirellulales bacterium
GGATGTCATTGACTCGCCTTCATTCTCCAGGGACGGTAGTCTGCCACGAGCCGCCTGAACTAAACTAAATTATTGACAAAAGAATAACCTTGCTCGTTCGCCCGGCGTCTAAGCGGAGGATCGCCCTGGAGCTCCCTCGCTAACGCACCCGTTTGCGATGTGACCGAAAATCCCTGATTCGTTCTCGCAGCAATCGCCAGATTGAACAACGACCAAATCCCCTCATTCCCAAATTCCCCCATTCCCCCGGCAAACCGTGCGTGAACTCACCCAGCTTCAAGATACCGGCCCCGAACGCAGCATCTTGGCACGATTGATTTTGCCGAACCAGCATGTCGAAGCGGACCCGCTCGAAGAGTTGCATGGATTGGCGGTGACGGCGGGTACTGAAGTGGTTAATGAACTGGTCCAGCGACGGACAACACCGAGTTTCTCGACCTACCTCGGTAAGGGCAAAGTCGAGGAACTGCGGTTGATGGTCGAACAGCACGACGCGGATCTGGTGATTTTTGACAACGACTTGAACCCAGCCCAGGTTAAGAATCTTGAACAGGCGATCAATGCCAAGGTGATCGATCGAACCGAATTGATTCTCGATATCTTTGCGGCAGGTGCGCGGACGTATGAATCGCGGTTGGCCGTGGAGCTGGCCCAGCTTGAGTACTCGTTGCCACGACTCAAGCGGATGTGGACTCACTTGTCACGGCAATCGATGGGCGTCGGGATGCGGGGGCCCGGTGAAAAGCAATTGGAAGTCGACCGTCGCTTGGCTCAAAAGCGGATCCATGACTTGAAGGAGTTGCTTGGCAAAGTCGAAAAGCGTCGCGAACGCCAAGTTCGTGCCCGCGATGAAGCTCCGACCGTCTCACTCGTCGGCTACACCAACGCTGGCAAGAGCACGCTCATGAACGCGTTGACCGGTGCTGGCGTGCTGGCTGAAGACAAGCTGTTTGCGACGCTCGACACGCGCACGCGTCGTTGGCAATTACCGGGCTGGGGCACGGTGCTGCTCAGTGATACGGTCGGATTCATTCGCGATCTACCTCACTCACTCGTCGCTAGTTTTAAGTCGACGCTCGAAGAAACTCGGCAAGCCGAGTTACTGTTGCACGTCGCGGATGCAGCGAGTGCGACCGTGTTCGAGCAAATCTCAGCGGTTTACAAGGTGTTGAAAGAGCTCGATATTCAGGAGAAGGACACGTTGCTCGTGCTCAATAAAGTCGACCAGATCGAGTCGCCTGAGAAACTCGCGCACATTGTCGAGCGATACCCCAACGCACTGGTCGCGAGTGCGAAGACCGGTGAGGGGTTGCCCGCATTGCTCGAAGCGGTCGGCGAAGCGTTGGGACGAGAGTTCTTGGATGTCGAGGTCGACGTGGCACCCTCCAACGGCAAACTTCTCGCGTATCTGTCGGCGAAAGGCGAGGTCCTCTCGCGCGAGTACGGCGAAACGATCATCACGGTCCACGTCCGCATGCCCGCTGGCGCGATCGCACCGGTTCACGAATCCGCGCTCTCCGTCCGGCCGGCAAACTTGCGAGGCGCCCTCGCTTCGTCCGACGCCTCGAGCGAAGTCGCCTGAGACCCAAAAACCGTGCGCTGGAAACCTCAACATAGCGTGGCCATTGTTACTGGCGCGAGCAGTGGTATCGGCCGGGAGTTGTCGCTGCTGCTACTCGCGCGCGGTGCCACCGTGATTGCGGTCGCGCGGCGCGGCGAACGATTGCAAAGCATCGACGACGAGGCTCGATCGCGACAGCTCTCCGGGCAGTGGTTGCCAATCGTGGGTGATGTCACCGATGCGGCCGTTCGTGCCGCCGCGATTGACACTGCCGCCGAGCAACGAGGTCGCGCCTTGGACTTGCTCGTCAACAACGCGGGCGTCGGTGCGATCGGCCGATTCGCAGACGCCTCGCCGCAACGACTGAGGCGGATCATGGAAGTCAACTTCTTTGCGCCCGTGGAGTTCATTCGCGAATCACTTCCGCTCCTCAAACTCGGTCGCGCTCCCGTGGTCTGCAATGTTTGCAGCGTTCTCGGTCATCGAGCTGTTCCAGACAAGAGCGAGTACTGTGCCAGTAAATTTGCACTGCACGGGATGAGCGACTCGCTCAGGGCCGAGTTCAAACCGCTGGGCATCCAGCTCACTCTCGTGAGCCCCAGCACGACGGACAGCGAGTTCTTTGACTCGCTGATCGAAACGGGCGCGGACAAGAACTCGCGCAGCCTCGGCAGTTGGCCGCCCGAACGAGTTGCACGCGTCACGCTCGCCGCGATTCAAGCTCGACGCAGCGAAGTGATTCTTAGCCTTGGCGGTAAAGCTCTCGTCTACGCCGACCGTCTCGCCCCCGCGATCATGAATCGGTTGCTCGCCAGTCGTTAATTGAGTGGCGACTCAGCAACGTGGGTTACTCCTCGACGTCAATGAAGACGTCCACGGGCAAATTCACCGGCAACGATTCGTGTCGACTCAGCTCGATCCAGACCCGACGGCTGAAGGTATCCCGACGCTCGCCCGCCCATTGACCGGAGACTTTCTTGGGGGCCATTTGCGGTTCGATAACGGAAATGATTCCGCTTCCGACGACTCCGGTGATCGCGTCACAGTGGATATCACAGTGCTGACCAATGCGAACTCGCATCGCATCGAATTCGTCAACTTCGGCAAGCACCCTCAACCGTCGCGTGTCGACCATCACGACGAGCGGAAGCGACTGGGTCGGCCCCACCAACTCACCGACCTCGCCATTGAGACTGAGGATCTGGCCAGCCACCGGCGCCTTGATGTGTGACCGCTCCAAGTTGATCTGGGCCAATTCAAGCCGCGAACGGGCCGCCGCCACATCGGCATCCGCAGCGGCCAATTCGTCTTCCCGAGCCGGCAATCGCAAGTGTTCGAGTTTCGCATGTGCTGCCGCCGCAAGCGCCCGCGTCGAGTGGAGTTGCGTCGCAATCTCCTCGAGCGATTGTGGACTGATCGCATCCTTTTGTTCGAGCCGCAAGGCACGCTGGTGAGCCTGCTCGGCGCCGTTGAGGTTAGCGGCAGCAGATTCATGCTCTTGAAAGGCGATGTTGACTTCACTCGCTCGCGATCCGTTGACCAATCGCTGTCGAGTGGCGACCGCAAAATCCAACATGGCCTGGGCAACGCTTCGTTCTCGCTGCAGCTGATCGGATTCGAGCTCGACGAGGGTCGCCCCGGCTTCGACCCAATCGCCTCGCCGAACGCGTAAGACCGTGATGGATTCGGACAACCGCGAACGCAACTCAATTTCTTTGGTGCTTCCTTCGACATGGCCTGCGGCACGCACCACTCGATGCGTGGGCGCCGAGCGTGACACGGACATTGTCGGTTCCAGACTCGTCGCGTTCGGTGTCGGTTCATCGAAGGCGGCGCGACGATAGTAGTCGTGAACCAGTAACCCGGAACCGAAAACGATGACGACGGCGATGATGGTCGTGTTTGTTTTCACTTGAATCGACCGTTTTCAATTTCGCAGACACGATCGGCGTAGTGCATGATCCGAGGATCGTGCGTGACTACGATCGTGGCGGATCGCGTTTCACGCACCAACTCTTTTAGCAACTCCATCACTTCAATTCCCGACTTGCCATCCAGCGCGGCGGTGGGTTCATCCGCGAGCACAATCATCGGGGCCGTAATCACGGCTCGAGCCAACGCCACACGTTGGCACTGGCCCGGACTCATCAGGGTCGGCAACTGGTTTCGATGTGCCCCCAGTCCGACCCGTGTCAGCAATTCCCCGGCCGCCTGACGAGCCGCCGCGAGTGAGGTGCCTTGAAGCGTTAGCGGCACCGCCACGTTGTCTTCCGCCGACAAACCACGGATCAATTGAAACCGTTGGAACACGAAACCGATCGAGTGACGGCGCAGGAGGGTTCGCTCGTTGACGTTCATGCGATCGACGCGGCGATCACCGATTGTAATCTCGCCGCTATCGCACTCGAGTAAACACCCGAGGATGGAAAGAAGCGTGCTTTTACCGCTTCCGGACGGCCCCGATAGGAACACAGTCTCGCCCTCACAGGCGTGAAAGTCGACGCCGTCGAGCACGGCTCGCGATTCGCCGCCAATTCGATAGGACTTGCGAATGCCGACCGCCGCAAGCAACCGCGGAGCAGTCGATTGCGCGCTTAAACACAGCGTCGCAGATGGTAGTAACTCTGCGTTGCCGGTCGCCGCTACCAAGGGTGAATGGATCATGGTGGCTATCCCTGGAGAACCGAGTGGGGATCGACTCGTCGTACTCGCAAGTACGGCAGCGCCGACGCGAGCAAGCAAATCACGAAAACCAGAATCGCACTGGCGAGGTAAAGCGACAGAGGGATCTCGATCGAAGCGCGGGGTGAACTCAGCAGATGTCGAATGAGAAACGTGCTCACCACCCCGATTCCAATTCCGAGGCTGGCTACCACGCTCGCCTGGGCGGCCAGCAATAGGATGATTTCACGTTCGCTCGAGCCGATCGCTTTTAGCGTGGCAAACTCGGTGATTCGGTCGAGCACCATCGCGTAAAGTGTCTGGCCAACCATCACCAAACCGACCAGTAAACCGAGCAAGGTCGCCGCACCGAAACTCAACCCGATCCCCGTTCGACGAATCCAGAAATTCGTACTCGTGTTTGCGAACGTCGTCGCCGTCATTGCGGTCACGTCGGGTAACCGTGACTCGATCTCGCGGCAAATCGAATCGTGATCGGCACCGGCTGCGGCGCGGACGAGAAAGTACGAGTCCAAGGAGGGGTCGGCGCCGGTAAATTCGAGTGATCGGTCGTAGTAAGTGAACACGTAGGGTGTGACGAGAAAGCTCAAGATGCCGTACGACTTGCCAGTGACTCGAGCCCTTTTTGAACCAATTTCGCGAATCTCGCCCAGTTGCGGTGAGATCAATTTGTCATCGTCACAACTATCGACAATGACGCTATCGCGATACTCGAGAGCGTCATCAGCTCCCTGTTCAATGGAGAATGAACGCCCCAGAGTCGTCCCCTTCGAGACCCCAACCACCATCACGCCCTCATAGTTACCGTCCGGCAAACTCATCTCGGAGAAGGCGATTCGCAAGGGTTCCACCTCGACGACACCGGGAACACTGCGAACTCGATCGATCCAGCGGTGGGGGATGTTGTGCGGAAAGTCGACGTTATGCATGCCGCGGTGTCCGACCCAAATATCGGCGTCACTGCGGTCGACCAACAGACTCGCTTTGCGTATCAACCCGAGAAACAAACCGCCTTGGATATTGACAAGAATCACCGAGAAAATGACTCCGATCAGTCCCGCGAGCAACTTGCCCCGATCATGAAGCAGCGTTCTGAAAGCGATATTCCAAAGCATAGCAGCCGCATGATTTGACCGAGTTTGTCGATGAAGCCGATAGTTCGTCCTCTTCGGTATCGGTTATCGGGCCGCAGCAACTTGACCAAACTCTCACTGCATCGCTTGCGGCGATCGCTCCAAGACGAAGATCCGTCGCTCCAGTTGCTCGATCCGCACCATCAACTGCGTCACCAATTGCCGCAGATCACCGTCGCTCATCCGGTCAACCGCTGACGCCGTCGGACCTCGATTTTCGTCGTTCGTTTTCCCCTCGTTGGGCGAAAAAGTCCCCAGCCGCTGTTTCACCGCCTCGATCTCAGCACGCACGGCGCCTAGCGAAGGATGATTGGGGCCCATGCCCGATTCCGATTGACGCAAGTTCCGCAATTGGACTGCAAGCTGGCGCCCCTCCACTGTTTCGAGTGCAGCCGCGGGCACATCTGCATTCGGCTTCAACACTCGCCCAGCCGCAATACTCTCAACCGCCCGAGGTTGATTCGCTTGCCCGAACACCGCCGATCCCCAGGCAACGCCGAAGACCAACAACACGACGCGGAACAAGCAATGGGTGGTATTCATCTCGCAACCTGCGGCGTGGGTGAAACTTCTGTTCATGATCGACGTGGCCCGGGCTCAAGTCAACCACGTCTCTCGATGGCCACTCGCTCAGTTGCGATTGCCGTTAAAGAGTTGGGCGATGCCGAAGGTGAAGAACGTTCCGATGCCAAAGTTGAGCATCTCTTCGTGCGGCTTGTTCCTCAGAATCAGCGTATCGCCGGGCTGAACCAAAATGTTCTCGGTCGAGTTATTCATCGCCAGCTGCAGATCGACGGCAATGTTGTAGGTTCGACCGCAAGGTAGTTTTCGAATGATGAAGAGCAGAGAAGGTGTCGCTCCGCCGAGTCCTTGCATCCCACCGAAGCCACCGCCACCGCCGCCACTGCTAGCAACGCCTCGACCGGCGAGCGCCATCGCTCCGAGCACATCCAAATCGTAGTCACGCGGCAACGGAAATTGGCCTCCTTGCAACAGCCCACCGGTGTAGAAGAACTCGGTGTCACGAGACTTGACCAGGACGATATCGCCTTCGGACAACTCGATGTCGATGGGGCGGATATTGGGTACTTCTCCCGGGCGAACACGCAGCGGAATCGTGATCACAAAATTGTCTTCGATTAACCCGTTCATTCCCGCGAAACCGCCCAGGGTCGAGTTGCTGTCCAAACAGCAATTCGCAGCGATGCTGCCGCAGATCCCCACGTCGCTCGACAGTTGCATCAAGATCTCGTTGCGTCGATCAAGTGGGATCCGCGAAGTCTTGTAAATGGTAACTTCATTCCGCTCATTGAAGCCCGGCAAGCCGCCGGTTTGAGTCAGGGCGTGCAGAACATCGTTCTGGTACGCCGGAAGTTTCAAGTCACGTCCGATTGCCGTCCCATCCACACGTGCCTGGGTTGAACCCGCCTGTTCGCGGATCACCGTTACGTTGTAGGTCCGTTCTTTGATCAGGGTAACGATGGGCACAATCTCATCGTTGGACAAGATTTGCTCGTCGGAGTACCGTTTCCCGATCTTCAACCGTGCCTCTTCGATCGTCAAACCCTTGACGTCGAGTGGTTTGATCAGGGGTAGGTTCAACATCCCGTCCGCTTGCACGGCGATGGGATAGCCGATCGATGGCGGCAACGTGCTATCCGCGTCGGGAAAGTGAATCGGCGGTGGCACGGGTACCGATGTTGGCGTTGTGAACGGCAGCACGCCGTCAATGTACACGCCAAGGATGTCGCCTTCGTCCAGCCGATAGTCCTGGTTGGGCGCAATCGCAAGCATGACCGGAGGAACGTTGACCCGATTGCTGCGGTTTTCACCCAGCAATTGCGGTGGTAACTGGGCAACGGGGATCCCGGTCATCGGGCTCAAGAGCGATGTGCAACCCGTCGCTGATGCCAAGAGACAGATCATGCCGGTAGCGCAAAATCGCGATATCCATGTCGACGATCGGCCAGCATCCGCAAAGCGTTTGTTTTGATAATTCATAATGGCTTCCGTGCCAAAAAGATGTGTTGCGAATTTAATTCTGCGATGCAGGGTTGTCGATCACGACAGGACGAATCTCGATGCGGGCTTCGGAGAGTGAACCCGGCACAAGTTCACCATCCAAACGGGGCGAGAGTTGTGTCGATTCAATCGGTAATGGCACCATCGAATCGGAAGTCGGTTTTGTGCTCCGCGAGTCGTCACCCGATTCATCATGAATCGGAGCCGGCTCGATGATGTATTCCGACGTCTCGTATTCCATCCCCAAGGGCACAGTATCGAAACACGGATCCGTCTCGGTTCCCGAATACGCGACCGCCGCCACGTTCGGTGGCAAACACATCAACTCAGGGTTGAGCGGAGCGAATCGCTCGCGATCGACACCGTTGGAGAGTGCGGTCGTGTAACCCAGCTGGTACCCGAAAAACCACTGGTTTCCGTTCGGATAGGAATGCGTTAGCGTGCGATGACTGAGCAGAGGCGATACAGGAACCGGCGGCGGGCAGCCATTGCCGCCGAGCGCCGTTTCAACATAAGCCAGCACGAATCCTTCTCGCACGTCCTCGACGCAAGGCTCGGCTCGGTACTTGGCCGCGTAACAATCCCGCCAGAGGCGTTTCGCATCGCGAGTCGCCACCCACTTGGTCATGTTCCGCCGCTTCATCGCTTCGTACGGTGCGCACGTTGCACGCAGCGACTCGCCGATGCAGCAACCGGGCATCGCCAGCAAGGCCAAACCTAAAACGAATCGCCGCCACGTCGTCCGATGTCCACGCGGCGATCTTGCCACGGCGACAATCGCGTGGATTGAAAGTGTATGTTTCATGCCGGGGACTCCGTTCCCGTTGACGTTTGATTCGAGGGACGCTTCGGTTCAGTCCTTGGCGCTCATGCCGCCAAATACGATTCCGCGTCTAAGCTTGGTTTCGACCAGTCGTCCGGTTGTGCAGCACCATTCCGCACTTCGCCGTCGCAAAAGTCAAAATCGGCACACTTCATCAAATCAAGGGATTCCCCGCACGATTTCGGGACCCACCAACCGCGTGAGCCATACCGGAAGCTTTTGCCAAACCTTGACCAATTTTTGCTTGCCGCCCGCATCAGGCCGCATTTCATCCGGTGACCCCTGGCGGACGTAATATTGCCACACGGCCGAATGTGGCTCCGCACCCCACTGCGCTTTGAACTTGTAGGTGCCACTACCCACACTGCTGCGGCCAAAGTCGAAGATCTCGCTGCCGCGCTGGATAGCTCGCTCGAGCAAA
>JBBSJZ010000235.1:0-8614 GCA_038256795.1 Pirellulales bacterium
AATACCAGGTGTCCAGTCAGTGAGGCCTGGATTCCCATCGAAGCAGTCTCGTGGTCCCGCATTTCACCGACGAGGATGACATTGGGTGCCTGGCGGAGCATGGCCTTGATGATGCGGGCGAAGTCGAGTCCGATTTGGTGCTTCACTTCGACTTGGTTGACTCCGGGCAGGTAGTACTCGACGGGGTCTTCGGCGGTAATGATTTTGCGGTCGGGTCGATTGAGCGCGTTCAGGGAAGCGTACAGGGTGGTCGTTTTTCCTGAACCGGTCGGTCCCGTGACGAGTACGATGCCGTTGGGTCGGCGGATCAGGTTGTTCATATTGCGGAAGTCGCGTTCGGAGAGTCCGAGCTGGCGAACACCGACCTTGATGTTGTCACGATCCAACAGCCGCATGACGGAGGATTGGCCGTGATTGGTGGGGATGATGCTGACCCGCAAATCGAGTTGCTTGTCACCCACCGTGATCTTGATCCGGCCGTCCGTCGGTCGCCGCTTTTCCGAAATATCGATCTTGGCCAAAATCTTGATGCGGGCGATGATGGCGGTCAGCATTCGACGGGGGGCGTTTTCACGCTCGACGCAAACGCCGTCAATTCGATAGCGGATCCGCACCCGGTCCTCGAACGGCTCGACGTGAATATCGCTAGCCCGCAATTGCACCGCTTCGGCAATCATCAAATTGACGAGCCGGACGACCGGCGCACTGGAGCTGTCGACGGTTTCATCTCCGCCGCCGCCACTGCCGCCGCCGTCGCCTTCCGTCTCGGTAAAATCGATAGCGGTGTCGGTGAACTCTTGCAGCATCGAGTCGGCTGATTCGCCTTCGACCTGGCCATAGTACTGGTTGATGGCCCCCAGGATGGTCTCTTTTGGTGCCAGCGCGGTTTCGATTTTTCGGTTGAGGATGAACCGCAGTTTCTCGATGGTTTCGATATCGAATGGGTTGCTGATCAGGACGGTGAGGGATCCGTGTTCGTCCTTGTACGGCAGCACGTTGTTTTCCCGGGCCACCGATTCGGGGACCAATTCGATCACGCTTTCGGCGATTTTTGTTTTCGCCAGGTCCACGTAGGGGATTTTGTGGAACTTGGCCATCGCCTTGGCGACGTGTTCTGGGGTGGCGTATTCGAGCTTGATCAGTACCGCCCCGACATCCGCGTTCGTGTCTCGAGCAATTTGGTCCGCCTCCGAAAGCTGGTCGAGGCTAATTACTCCGGCTTTGATCAGTAGGTCGGTGTACTCTTGCATCGCTGGGCTCGTCGGGGGTGGTTTTCAGAGTTGAAAATAGGGAAGAGGGGGTGTCTAAGAGCTAGGATACCATCGAGCGGCGGAAATCGCATCGATGAAGCTGCTGGAAAGCGGAGGAACCATGCCGTAGGAGCCGGATTGGCACGCGCGGGCGGCTTCAATCCGCTCGCTCGCTCAACCGCTCACGCAAGGACGCAATGATCGCTTTGGGGACGAATTTTTCGAGCCGTTCGTCGGTCGCTCGCAGGGTCGCTATCTGTTTTAGAAGCGAGCTGCTGACGTGTGCGAACCGTTCATCCGCCATCAGGAACACGGTCTCGATTTCAGAATCGAGTTGGCGATTGGCCATCATCATCGTAAATTCGCCGGCGATATCGGTCAGCGGTCGGATGCCCCGCACCATCACGCTCGATTTCGTTTGTCGGACAAAATCGACGGCGAGTCCATCGAACATCTCGACGCGCACGTTGGGTAAGTCTTGGGTCACTCGCTCAACCAATTTGACGCGGTCGCCGATGTCGAATAGCGGCCGCTTTTCGGCGTTGATGCCGATGCCGACGACGAGCTGGTCAAAAAGCTTGGCCGCCCGCTCGATGATGTGCAGGTGCCCGAGCGTGATCGGATCAAACGAACCCGTGTAAACGGCGGTTCGAGTCGGCATGAGGAGGACTCTCACGAAGGAGTTGAATCAAGCGGTCAAGGTCAGACTCATTGTTGTAAGCGTGGACGCTGGCTCGCACACCACCCCCTCGACAGCTGATGACGACCCGATTCGCCATGGCCAACTCGCGGATTTGGGCCGGTTCACGCGAACCGAGCGTGAAGGTGACGATGCCGCTTTGATGCTGACGCGACGATTCGCGGTCGACCGTGGCCCCGATACGCCGCAGCCCATCGGCGAGGTAGTTGGATAGCTCGAGGACTCGATCGGCGATCGCATCACGACCGGCAGCCCGAATCACCGTGAGGAACAATTCGGTGCTGGCGGATAATCCCGCGACGCCGATCATGTTGGCGGAACCCGCCTCGTAGCGGGCCGCTTCGGGGCGAAGCTCAAAGCTCGCGTGCGAGAACAAGTGCGCGTTGCGAACGCTGTTCCAGCCCACGATCGGGCACCGCATCATTTCCCGATGTTCCGCCCGGATCATCGCGATGCCGACACCTTCGGGACCCAGTAGCCACTTGTGCCCGTCCGCAGCCAAGAAATCGACGGGAGTCTTGTCCAGCTCGAGTGGGAACACACCGAGACCTTGGATCGCGTCCAAGAACACCAGCACGCCGCGCTGGTGTGCACGCTCGACGAGTGCTTCTAGGTCGATCCGAAAGCCGCTGGCGTAACCGACCCAGCTCACGGCGATGATTCGAGTCCGCGCGTCGGACTGGGCCAGAAGATCGTCGATTTCGACGCGAGAGCCACGTCGCGGCACGATTCGCACCTCAACGCCGCGGTGCTTCTGGTTCAGCCACGGGAACAAATTACTGGGGAATTCACCTTCGGGGACGACGACGTTATCGCCTTCCCGCCAAGGAAAACCTTCGGCCACCAGACTGATTCCGGTGCTCGTGTTGGGAACGACAAACAAGTCGTCGGGGTCGCCGGAAAGTAATTCCGCGAACTGTTTCCGCAGCCGAGCGATATTGGCGGACCACTCGGGCCAAACCGTATCGCCGTCGGATTCGGCTTGCCCGGTCACGTGGCGAATCGCCGCCGCAGCTGGCCGGCTCAGCGGCGCGACGGCGGCATGATCCAGGTAAGTCCAGCGGCGGTGAATCGGCATTTCTTGCCGCCACCACTCCCAAGGCGACCCCGATCCCAGGGAATTTGCGTCGCTTTGATCGCCGTCGAACCCCGTAAAAGGGCGACCAATCTTCGATTTGCCGGTTTGCATTCCGTTATCCTTGGATTAATTGTTACAGTCAGACCGGTTCGAGCAGAGTGTTAAATTAGCTATGCAGCGTAGGCTTGGGAAACGCGGAGGTTTCCAACTATACTGCGTCCCACCCTGGCGTCACCCTCCGGTTCGCCGACTCGATTCGCCCCCTTGTTTCTCTTCATTGAGGTTCCTTGATGCCCAAGGCGCTCTGTCTCATCAGCCTTGTGGCGTCGATTCTCGTCTTGGTCCTCTTTGGGGCTGACGCGGCCATGGGATTGTTCGGCATGAAGGATATGGCACCGCTGGGGGCCGCCAGTCTCGTGATGGATATCGCCTTCGCAATTTTCGCGGGCATCATGGTCTTCATGAGCTGGACGACATTTCGCGAACAACGCTAGTGAACATGTAGGATGACGAGGGCTCGCACTTCGTGATCGACCTAGCAGACTCATGGATGCGGAACTGATGAACGTGAGGCGCAGCCTCTGGGACAATGCGTTACCAGTCGGGGGCCTGGTAACGAGGTTCGTTGTGACGGGTGTCAAACTTTTTTCTGCATCCGATCGCGCAACTCTTGGCAACCATCGACCGGGTTGCTGCACACGGAACAGCGAGTGGTGCCGTTGTCGTTGGTGGTTCCCGCCAACCCGCCGCACGAACCGCTGATCGGTTTGCGGCCGAAGATGACGCCAATGGCCATCGCGCCGAGCACGACACCGAAAAGCACCAGTGTCGCGGCGAGCATCGGCAGCAATCTGGACCACGTCCTTGCGACTGGCGCCGCCAAGGTGGCTTGGTCCGCCGTCTCGGTATTCGCTACGGCGTACTGGGCGAGTGAACCGGTCCCCGCCAGCACAAAATCGCCACCACCGCCGGCCGGGTCGGTTCGTGACGCGAGCAGCACACTGAGTCCATTCGCCTCGGCTGCGTCGATTCCCGCTTTGGCGCCGAGCACATCGATCGCTGTCGCCCAGGCGTCAGCGACCATGCACGTCTCCGCCACCACCGTCACGGAGGCCAATGAATGTGTGATCGGGCGTCCAGTTCTTGGGTCAATCGTGTGCGAGAAGAATTGACCGTCGATCTCATAGCGATTGCGATAATCGCCGGACGTCGCCATCGCGGCCGCGGTGATCGGGTGACGGACGAGCAACGTGTCCAGGTCACGGTCCGGCGTTTGGATGCCGACCTTCCAGGCGTCGTCGCCCTTGTCGCCGGTGACGCGAACTTCACCTCCAATTTCGACAAACACATTCGCCGCTCCACGGCCGTTCAACAGCTCGACAATCCGATCGACGCCGTGACCCTTGGCGATCGCTGAAAGATCAATTTGGGTCTGTGGATTGGATTTGCGAATCGCTGGCGGTTGTTGACGAACCGCAATTTGCTCGAACCCCACCCACGCTCGCCGCTGTGCCACGTCGGCGTCGCTCGGGATCGATCGAGTTCGCTTTTCGGGTCCGAAATTCCACAAATTCACGAGCGGCGCGATGGTCACATCGAACGCGCCCTCGGTCAACCGCGACACCTCGAGTGAGTAATCGACCACGGTGGCGGTCTCGGTGCTGACCTCGAACCAATCGGTCGACTCGGAAGCATTGAAACGACTGATCTCGGACGACTCCAGGTACGTCGACATCTGGTCGTTGACGCGGCGCAGCTCGGCGTCAACCTCGGACTCGATGTCTTCATCGATCGACGGTGGTGGCGACCACACCTTGACCATGTAGGTGGTGCCCATGGTTTGGCCGCGAAATTCGAGCATCTCGGCGGCGCTACCAGGCGCCGCAGCCAGAATCGTGT
This sequence comes from Pirellulales bacterium, assembly GCA_038256795.1. Taxonomy (GTDB): domain Bacteria; phylum Planctomycetota; class Planctomycetia; order Pirellulales; family Pirellulaceae; genus JBBSJZ01. The sequence goes on from JBBSJZ010000235.1 coordinate 4,928, forward strand.
GGATGACCAGTGCGCCAAAACACAACGCGGCGATTGTTGGGAATCGCCGCGTCGTCGGAACCGTACTTGGCCGTGTCGGATTAGCCGCCAAAGTCGTCATATGCGATGTTCTCGGGTTCGACGCCCAAATCATCGAGCATCTTGAAAACCGCCGCGTTCATCATCGGCGGTCCACAGATGTAGTACTCGATATCCTCGGGAGCCGCATGGTTCTTGAGGTAGTTTTCCAACAACACTTGGTGAATGAACCCCTTGTAGCCCGTCCAGTTGTCTTCGGGCAACGGTTCAGACAGTGCGATGTTGAATTTGAAGTTCGGGAACTCTTCCTCGATCTTACGGAAATGATCGACGTAGAACAGCTCACGCATGCTCCGTCCGCCGTACCAGTAGCTGACCTTGCGGTCGGTTTGCTTGCGCTTGAACAATTCGAAGATGTGGCTGCGCAGCGGCGCCATGCCCGCACCACCCCCGATATAAACCATTTCAGCGTCTGAGTCCTTGATGAAAAACTCGCCGTAGGGACCGCTGATGGTGGCTTTATCGCCGGGTTTGAGTGAGAAAATGTAGCTACTCATTTTGCCCGGCGGTGTACCTTCGGGGGCACGTGGCGGCGGCGAAGCGACGCGGATATTGAGCATGATGATGCCCTTCTCGCCGGGGTAGTTGGCCATCGAGTAGGCTCGCACGACGGTCTCATCCACTTTGGAAACGTATCGCCAAATGTTGAACTTATCCCAGTCCTCGTGGAACCGTTCTTCGATCTTGAAATCCTTGTAATGGATCTCGTGCGGAGGGCACTCAATTTGAATGTAACCGCCGGCTCGGAAGTCCACTTCCTCACCCTCCGGCAACTCGAGCACGAACTCTTTGATGAACGTGGCGACGTTGTGGTTGCTTTTGACCGTGCAATTCCACTTTTTCGTCTCGAATGCCTCGTGGGGCACCTCGACGACCATGTCTTGCTTGACGGCGACCTGGCAACTCAGACGCTCGCCTTCGGCGGCTTCGCGTTTGTTGATGTGGCCTTGCTCGGTCGCCAGAATCTCGCCACCACCACTGGAGATTTTCACGCGGCACTGGGCACAAGTACCACCACCACCACAGGCGCTGGAGACAAAGATCCCGGCGTCCGCGAGTGCACCGAGCAATTTACCGCCGGCGGGTACTTCGATTTGCTTTTGGTTATTGACCATGATCTTGACGGGGCCGGTCGCCACCAATTGGCTTCGGAACGCCATGATCAGAAACACCAGCGCGACGACGACGATGGTGAACATCGCCACGCCGAGCAGGATCGTATTGAATTGAGTTGCATCCATGGACAGATTGCTCGTCAGGAAAAAGTCAGGGTGTGGGTGGTATGGAAATCCCGCGGAACGATCACGCTCCACCGGAAACATTCGGTGTCTCGCTCGCTACAGCGAAATGCCGCTGAACGACATGAACGCCAGCGCCATCAATCCAACCGTGATGAATGTGATTCCTAAACCGCGCAGCGGTGGTGGAACGTCGCTGTACTTCATCTTTTCACGAATTCCTGCGAGTGCGGCGATCGCCAGGGCCCAGCCGACGCCACAGCCGAGTCCGTAAACACAGGACTCGGTAAAGTTGTATTCGCGTTGCTCCATGAACAGCGATGCACCGAGGATGGCACAGTTCACCGTGATCAACGGTAGAAAAATACCCAAAGCGTTGTAAAGCGCCGGCAAGAAACGATCGAGCACCATCTCCAAAATTTGGACCATCGCGGCAATCACCCCGATGTAGCTAATGAAGCCCAAGAAGGTGAGATCCAAGTCGGCGAAGAAATCCGCCGTCGACGGGCCCGTGATTTTGGAAACCCATACCAAGGCACCTTTCTTGAGCAGCCATTCATAGATGACTTGGTTGGCGGGCACCGTGATCGTTTGAATCACGATCACCGCGATGCCGAGTTGGATCGCCGTTTTGACGTTTTTGCTAATCGCGATGAACGTGCACATTCCCAAGAAGAAGGCCAGTGCCAAGTTCTCGACGAATACGGCTTTGAGGAAAATGCTCAGATATTGTTCAAATACACCCATGATGATCCCTTAAGCCTCTTCAATTTGTTCGGGCCTAAAAATGCGGATTGCCCAAATCAGGAATCCGATGAGGAAAAATGCACTCGGCGGCAACAGCATCATCCCATTGGGGTTGTACCAGCCGCCGTTGCGATTGAGCGCCAACAACTCGAATCCGAACAGGGATCCATTGCCGAGCAACTCGCGGAAGAAGGCGACGAACATCAGCACCAATCCGTACCCGAGTCCGTTGCCGATGCCATCGAGAAAGCTGATCCAGGGACCGTTCTTCATCGCGAAGCCTTCGGCGCGACCCATGACAATGCAATTCGTGATGATCAGCCCGACGAAAACCGAAAGTTGTTTGCTGATGTCGTACAAGTATGCCTTGAGGACTTGGTCGACAACGATCACGAGCGAGGCGATCACGACCATTTGGACGATGATCCGAATGCTGCTGGGGATGTAGTCGCGAATGGCGCTCACCGCCGCGTTACTGAATCCGGTCACGACCATCACGGCAATGCTCATCACGAGCGCCGTGTTCATGCTCGTGGTCACCGCGAGCGCCGAGCAAATCCCGAGGATTTGAAGTGCGATCGGGTTGTTATCAATGAGGGGTCCGAAAAGGACTTTTTGAGCTCTTGAGGCAGCCATCGTTACTCGTCCTCTTTCGTTGTCTTCGCGTCGTTGGGAATACTCGTGGAAGGCGTCTCGGCTGGGGAAGCTTCGTCGCCGTTCATCTCTGTTTTAAGTTTGTTAAGGAACACGCCGAAACCGTCTTCGCTCGTCCAATAGCGGACGAGGTTGGTGACACCGCGGGCGGTGATGGTTGCTCCGGACAAACCGTCCACCGCGTACGGATTACCCGCGGGCGCGGTGCCCTTGTAGACCTCAGCCATGGGTTCGCCGTTGGGACCGTAAAGTTGCCGACCGACCCATTCTGCTTTCCACTTCGGATTGTCGACCTCACCGCCGAGACCGGGCGTCTCGGCATGCTCGTAGAAAGTCAAACCCTGGACCGTTTGCAAGTCGCGTTTGATGGCGAGGTAGCCGTACAACGTCGACCACAACCCTTGGCCGTAAACTGGCAGCACGACTTGTTGGATTTCATCACTATTGGGTCGCTTGACGAAGTACACCTTGGCGACTTTTTCACGGCGAAGTTTGCCGATGTTAAACTCTTGGTTCGTGATGGGAAGACTTCGGGCGTTGTCCTTGGCGGCCGCGCGGACGTCATACTTGGCAATGTCATACTCGGTGGTGTACTCGCCCGTTTGCAAATCGACGAGTTGCTCACTGATGCGGCCGTACAACTCGGTGACTTCTTCGCTGGTCAACTCGGCCGCCGGTTTGCCGATTTCGCCGAGCGCCAGCCCAGTCGCATCGAGAATATTCTTTTGACGATCGAGCGTCTTATTGATTTCTTGCAGCGGTCGTAGCGAGACCGCGGCGACACTCACCGCGAAGGAGCAAACCACACACAACACGGCGGCGGCGGCGATGGTGTAACCCAATGAATCACGTCGTTGCATAGCGTGCTAACCTCCGTTTGACGTTCGCTTGGACGACGAAGAAGTCGATCAGCGGAGCGAACACGTTACCGAATAAAATTGCGAGCATGATGCCTTCGGGGAACGCAGGA
>JBBSJZ010000236.1:0-8605 GCA_038256795.1 Pirellulales bacterium
CGGCGATCACCAGCATGCCGGTCGACGAGACTTCCGCAGGCTCGCGGAAGCGGCCCACCGCTTCATACAGGATGTAACCCGCGACCAGAAACAGCATCCCGCCATTGATCATTGGTGTGGTCGTATTCGCGTCGCGGCGGCTTCGCGAACGTGAGAATATTAGCAAGAGCCGATTGAAGTAGTTCGGTTACAACCGATCCGAAACAAAAACAACGTCCACGATTTAGAGATTGAGAGTGCTACGGTGAGCGAAAGTACTAAAACAGGCGTCTTCTGGGGTGTCGCACTCGTGATGCTCGCCATCGCGGCGATCGTTGCATGGCCCACGCCGACCAATAACGAACGCATCGCGGATGTCGGACGACCGATGTTCGAAGAGTTCAAGGACCCGTTGACCGCGGCGAGCCTGAAAGTCGTCACGTTCGATGAACTGCAAGGACAACTCGACACCTTTGAGGTCCGCAAGGATCGCACGTCGGGCATTTGGACTATCCCGTCGCGCAACGGATATCCGGCCGACGCACTGGAGCACATGCGCGACGCAGCGAACGCGCTCGTGGCACTCAAGATTCTCGATATTCAAACCGAGAACGCTGAGGACCACGATGACCTCGGCGTTGTCGAACCGAAGCTCGAAGATCTCGAAGTCGGTGATGAGGGCGTCGGCCGATTGGTCACGTTCAAAGACGAATCGCAAAAGACACTGGCATCGATCATTGTCGGCAAGCCAGTCGCCAACGAGCCAGGCAAAGTGTACGTCCGCAAACCCGGACAAGACCCGGTATACGTCGTCAAATTCGATGACGCACCACTCGGGACGCGCTTTCAAGATTGGATCGAAGACGACCTGCTCAAGTTGAGCAGCATCGACATCGCCAAGATCGAGATCAAGGACTACAGCGCCGCACTCGCGGGTGGCCGCCAGCTATCGCTTTCTCGCAACTACACCGCGACGGTTGAGATGGACGGTTCGCAGTGGAAACTCGGCGAGTTGCTCTCGTTCGACCCCACGAGCGCGGTTGCCGCAGGCACGAAGGTCGAAGTCCCCGCCGATAAGCCGCTCAATACGACCAAGTTGAACGACATGAAGAGCGCCTTGGACGACCTGAAAATCGTCAACGTGCTGCGCAAGCCAGATGGCATGAGCGCTAATTTGCGAGCGAACAAGGATTTGTTATCGGATGATGAAGCGGTACGCTCGCTGATGACGCGCGGCTTCATTCCGGCCTCAACCGGCGGAGAAGAAGATATCGAAATCCTGGCGGCGAACGGTGAGTTGATCGTCGGCCTCAAAGACGGCGTCGAATACTCGCTGCGGTTCGGCAACGCCTCCGGGTTGTCGGAAGACGATGAACAGGAAGCCGAAGCGGCTGATGGCGAAGCAACAAAAACGGCAAGTGGCGTCAATCGCTACCTGCTCGTAACGGCCCGAGTCAACGAGGCACACTTCCCGCCGCCTGACTTGAAGTCGGTACCGCAATCGCTCGAGGAACTCGAAGAAATGCAAGCCGCCGAGGCCAAGGCGAACGAACCGGCCAACGAAGAACCGGCCAACGAGGAACCCGCTGCGGAAGCGGCTCCCTCCGACGGCAGCACCCCTTCGGCCGAAATGCCTGCGACTGAGCCAGCGGTGACTGAGGAGCCGGCCCCAGAAGATGCCGCAAATACGGAAACGGAAGCGAAACAAGAAATGATCGCCGAGCCGAAGGCCGACCAGCCTGATGAGCCGACAGAAACTGGCGATGCCTCACCGCAGCCAGAGGCGACGAAACCAGAGCCGGAAGCTGCGGAGCCGAACGACTCGGCGACCGATGAGTCCGAGCCAGCAACCGAGAACTCATCGCAAGTCCAATCGACGAGTGGCGTGATGCTGGTCTCCGCACAGGACGATGCGGCAACGAGCGATGAACCGTCGCTCGAGGCGCCGGCCCAAGCCGCTGACGCTCCGGCTGAGAAAGCGGAAGAACTTTCCGCCGACGAGAAGCTCGAGCGACTCGAAGCGGAACAGGAAAAGATCACCAAGGAAAACCAACGCAAGATCGACGAACGCAAAGATAAAATGGCCGTCGCCGAGCGTCGTGTGCGCGAGTTGAACGCAAGGTTCGCGGATTGGTATTACGTGATCGCTGAGGATACCTATCGCAAACTGCGCATCAGCCGTGATGAGCTGTTCACAACCGAGGCGGCCCAGAACCCGGCCGACGCGGCGGCACCGAACATGCAGTTCGGCGCGCCCGGCGGTTTCCCTGGATTCCCAGGCCAGCAATAGGGCGGGTTACGGCAACTCGACCGTGGCCAGCTTCATCGAACCATTATCGTCGCTCGTGATCACGACGGCGTGCTTGGCATCGTAGCGGTCCATTTGCGTGACCTTGCCGAACGACGCGATGGTCTCAAAAGATTGACCCGCGACTCCGCCATCTCGCACGGGCTGAGTCAGTCCTGGGTTGTTCTCAACGTCCGCGAGACTGACCTTCATCACGCCGCGATTGTTGTTACTGACGAGCAAGAACTTCTCGGTCCCCTGCTCGTAAGAAAACATATCCAACGGCTGGTTGCGATTGCCGAGTTCCGCGAGCGTCTTGCCACGCACTTTTTCGGCCTGGCCCATCTTCTCGATCGGGAACGCGACGAGCGGCGTGCAAGTGAACCCGGCGAGGACGCTCGGCTGGCCGTCGATGCTCATCGTGACGAACGTGCGAATCGCGGGACTGTCTTCGACACGCCCGTGAGCCGCGTGGTAGAGCTCGACGTTGGTGAGAATCGTTTCCTGCGAAAACGGATACGGTATTTCCATCACGCTCGACGGAGCTGCCGTTGCGGACAATCCCGATACGAGCACCTTGCCATCGAAGAAAGCGAGGTCAGTAATCGATTCAGCTCGCGGATTGCTTCGACGCCGACCTTCGCCGGACACCTTATCCTCGGGCGGATTAGGAAGCGACTTCTTGGCGTGCGGAATCTTGTCCAAATCCAGCTTCGTGATCGCACCCTGGGGACTGACGCGGACGATGTGCGTGGAGTCACCGACCGCGACGGTCAGAAACAGATTGCCGGTTTGCTCACTGGCCACGAGATCACCGACTCGGATATCCGCCGCGTCGACGCCGAGCGACTCGGCGATCGCGCCCCCCAAGTTCTCGATCGCCGGTCCGGCACCCGCATAGGCGTCATCACCCTCGTCGGTATCGATGGCGTAGATCGCCGCGGCCATCGGATCGCCGACGATGAGCACGCCCGAGTCCGTCATCGTGAGCGGCCCCGCCGATTTCAATTCGACTGGCCCAGACTGCAGACCCGTCGCGGCCAGGGCTGGCGACGCCATCGCGACCGCAGCCAGTAAAAATAATGGTGTTCTCTTCATCATCTTGTCCTTGTTTCCGTGTTTCGTGAACGTTGAAAGATCGCAACGCGGTTCAGCATAACGCCAGCCCACCGGCGAAAGCCGTTAATCGTCTGAGAAAAGTTGGCTCACAAACGCCCCTTGACTTCGCCTCGCTCAAGGGTCGCTTCCGGACACATTCGAACGCCCCCTCGAGTGGTGCAAAAACACTTCGGGGAGTCGCCCCGGCGCGACGCAGCGATCGACCGCCAACGGGTCATGGAACTGACGCTTGACCTCGAACCGACGGTAATCTTTTTGCCAGCAAAAACTTGACCGGGAAAAGGTCATGAAATCCCGTCTGAAAAGCATCCTCCCCCATGAGCCTCGAGCGACACGCTTAGGTGGACACTTTGGATTTGCACATTGGACAGGTGCCTGGTTTACAGGCAGTCCGGCCGTGCGGGCGTCCCGAGCACGACTGCCTGGATTTTGCGCAGATGCTTGCAAAGCACCTTAAGTCCTTATGCAAGCAATGCTTGGCAAGATGGGTTTGACGCGGTTTGAGGATGGCGGCGTTCTCCACAACCCGTCGCCTCCCAGGACTCCCGGAAAGGATTCACATGACACCCGCCGCCGATATGAACGCACTTCGTTACGCTTCAGACCCTACCCCCGAGCAATCGATTGCACTGGAGCCACGTCTGCAGCTACCGCCGCTGAATCATCGCTTGCCGGTTGAGCGTCGCGGCCAAGAAGTGCTGAGAGTGGCTCAGGAAGCATTCGCGATGACGGGTAGCTGGATTGTGTTCTACCGCGAGATGCTTGGTGCCGATGGCGTCGTACGACAGCTTTTCGCAGATGTCGATCAACTTCGGTACTTCGAGACTCAGCCGGAGTTCGCGGAATTGCAAGAGATGGTCGCAGCGATGCGGAGCCAGGACCCCGGCAAGAGCTCGGCAACCGAGCCTGAGCGGATGATCACGATCCGGCTACCCAAGAGCTTGCACGAGGCATTGCAGATCGAGTCGGAGGAGATGAACCTGAGCATCAACCAACTCTGTATCAGCAAGTTGCTTCAGCGAATCGACTCCCGCTTCGTCCCGCTGCAAAAAGGCCGCCGTCGTGGTCGTCGCCCGGGCCCCCAGGGGAAGCGCAAGGCGAAGAGCGAATAGCCGACCGAGGCACACGAGCGGCCGACTCTGGCGAGGAATCGCACGACCCGTTCGACGCCCCACTGGCGAGACGCTTAGAATGCCTGGGTCGTCGGCTGGACAAACGAAACCCTCAGCCGACGTCACCGTCGAACAATCGCCACAACGGCCGATGACCAAAGAAGATTGGAGAATCGCTTTATGATCACTTGCAGAGTCACGATTCTCGGCTGCTGGTTCGCAGTGCTGAGTTGCGGCGAGGTCGCTGCGCAGCCGGACACGTCGCAAATAGGCGCTGAGCCATCGGGCGACACTCGGACGGGCGCTGAGGAAGCGGGTTCTCGGACCGAGGTACGGAGCCCCGAGTACTGGGCGGGTCAACTTTCGAGTGACCACTACCTCCGCCGCGAGACCGCGCAACAGCGATTGATCGAATCGGGCGACGGGGCGATCGGTGCGTTGGAGAGTGTCCTGGAAAGCTCGGACCTCGAGACGACTGAATTGGCGATTCGAGCCCTCGGTGAGATCGCTTTGGCCCAGCGACCCGACGACGATTCGGGAGCTTGGGCGGCGCTCGATCGAGTTTCGACCCAGCGGGCGGGCAGCAAGGCGAGCCGCGCCAAATTAATGATCAACGATGTCAACGAGTACCGCAGCGAGCAGGCCAAAATCGCCATCGCGGCGTCGGGTATCTTCATCGGGACCGACGACTTCGTGGTTCAAGCCATCGCCGAGTCGCACCTGATCATCCAAATTGATGATTCCTGGCGCGGCGACCTCAAGGCCCTCGACTGGCTACGCTGGATACGCGACATCCGCTTCGCACGCGTGGTCGGTTCGGCAATCAACCCAGAAGTACTGGCACGACTCGTCAGAATGCCGGACCTGAAAACGATATCTCTCATGGACGGAAAAATCGACGCCGCCGGCATCACCATGCTCAATGAGATGCGTTCCATTCACACGCTCGAATTTCGCTACGTACCGCTCGACGACAAACTCGCCGACGCGATCCAAAAGCTGCCGATGCGTTCGGCGCTGAGTTTGATTGGTACTGACCTCGGTCGCGTCAAAGTCGATTCGATGCGTGAGGCGTTGCCCGGACTGAAGATCGAATACAAACAGGGCGGCTATCTCGGCGTCAGCGGCGGCGACGGCCAAGCCTTCTGTCAAATCAATAGCGTGTTGCCGGGTAGCGCCGCCGAGAAGGCGGGACTGCAGGCGCACGATGTGATCTTGCAGATCGGCGAGACACCGATTCGCCAATTTGCCGATTTACAGAACAAGATCGCCGAATATAGCGAAGGCGATTCGCTTTCGATCCAATTCAAACGCGGTCTTCAACAGATCGAGACGACGGTGGTGCTCGGTAAGCAAACCGAATGACGAGAGCGATCCACGACTCGGTAGCACACGATTCGCGCTGGCATCAAGCGACGTGGCGAAGTGACGTCCGCCGCCGCTTGCTGGCTTGGTTCGCCGTGCATGCGCGGGTTTTGCCCTGGCGCAGCGACCCGACTCCGTATCGGGTTTGGATCAGCGAGATCATGCTGCAGCAGACCCAGGTGGCGACGGTACTTCCCTACTTCGAGCGGTTCATCCACCGCTTGCCCGACGTCGAGTCACTTGCCCGTATCGACGAAGCAGAATTGATGCGATTGTGGGAAGGTCTCGGATACTATCGCCGCGCCCGATCGATGCATGCGGCGGCGAAGAGAATCGTCGTCGACCACCGCGGCGAGTTCCCTACCGATTTCAATGACGTGCTAGCGCTACCAGGCATCGGTCGCTACACGGCTGGCGCGATCCTGTCCATTTCCGCTGACCAAGCACAACCCATCCTCGAGGGCAACACGGTACGCGTCTTCAGTCGTCTGATCGGACTGCGCGAAGTACCGACGACGACGCCCGCGAATCGACTGCTTTGGACCTTCGCGGAAACCATGCTGCCGCGTCGAGGCAGTGGCACTTTCAACCAAGCGGCCATGGAATTGGGGGCGCTCATTTGCACACCGCGCTCACCCAATTGCGAAGGATGTCCGGTTCACCAGCGCTGCGTCGCGAACGAACTCGGATTGCAAAGCGAGATTCCTGGCAAGCTCGCGAAATTGAAGTACGAGGACCGCACCGAGTTCGCACTCGTGATCTCCAGCCGCGGCGTCGGCAAGTCACAAGCCAGGAAGTTTCTTGTTCGCGAGATCCCAGTGGGTCGTCGCTGGTCGGGGCTGTGGGACTTCCCGCGAACGTCCGAGCAACCCCTCAACACGCTCGACGAAGCTGTCGACTGGCTCGCCAAATACGAGTCCATCGATGCCGACGCCTGCATGCGAATGATGACCCTCAAGCACGCGGTAACCCGGTTTCGCATCACTTTGCAGGTGCATGCTGCGACGTTACGTCGCAACGAGCTCAGCGGCCGACAGGTGCGGCCCCCGAGGGGCTGGAAATTTGTGACCGCCGCGGAACTGAAACGATTACCCATGAGTGTTACCGGCCGCCGCATCGCCGACCATCTGCAGATCGCCCAACCGAACTGAATTCAAACCAATCGATGAGCTGGTACAATGCGAAACATCGTTTTCGTCCTCCATTTCAAACGCTCTGGTAAGAACAATGTTGCGTCTGGCTTTTGTGGTTTCCACACTCACGGTATTCGTCGCTGGCACGGTAGCGGCCGACACTCCGCAATCGGATGTCAAACAAGTCACCCTCGGCGACGATTCGCTATTCGCTGGGATACCGGGTATTGGGCCGCTGAGTGACAAAGACATTGCGGCGTGGCTAGCTCGTCCCGAGAACCATGTGCCGCTCAACTACGTTCTTCCCAAGGGTCTCGATGCCGCCGCCGCGAACGTCTTTGTTCCGGACGACAATCCCATCACGCGAGCGAAAATCGAGCTCGGACGTCAATTATTTTTTGACACGCGCTTGTCATCGGATTCGACGATCTCGTGCGCATCTTGCCACAATCCCGACCAGGGTTTCGGCGCGGCGACCCAGTTCGGGGTGGGAGTTGGCGGCCAACTTGGCGGTCGCAATTCACCCGTCGCATACAATCGGATTTTGAGTCGTGCGCAATTTTGGGATGGTCGCGCCGCCACACTCGAGGACCAAGCGGTCGGACCGATTGCCAACGCCATCGAAATGGGGAATACCCACGAAGCCTGTGTCGCTTGCTTGGCCGCGATTCCTGGTTACACGACTCAGTTCAATACGATCTTTGAAGACGGCTTGACCATCCTCAACGTCGGCAAGGCGCTGGCAACTTTCGAGCGAGCGATCGTTACCGGTCCAGCTCCCTACGATTACTACACGCCGCTTAAGACATTCGAGAAGGTTTACGCCGACGACCTTGCCGATATCGAGGAGGACGAAGAGCTCGCAGCGGAATACGCCGAACTCAAGGCAGCAGCCGCAAAACATCCGATGAGCGAATCCGCAATCCGCGGCATGGAGTTGTCGTTCAACAAAGCCAACTGCACCGCGTGTCACGCCGGCGCCAACTTCACCGACGAGCAGTATCATAATTTGGGTGTTGGCATGACGGCCGTTAAACCTGACCTCGGTCGTTTTGAAATCACCCAAGAAGAAACGGCACGCGGCGCGTTTAAAACGCCGACCATGCGCAATGCCGCTCTCTCGCCACCCTTCATGCACGACGGCAGCCAAAAGACGCTCGAAGAAGTCGTCGAATGGTACAACAAAGGCGGCCACCCGAACCCGTGGCTGAGCGACAAGATGAAGCCGCTCAACCTGACCCCACAAGAAGCCGCCGACGTCGTCGCATTCATGCGCGAAGGACTCACCGGCCCCTTCCCCAATATCGAAAAGGCCCGATTGCCCGAGTAATCCTCACCCTCGCCCAGGATCGCCTGGACCGAGGCAAAAAAGCGGCTTTGGCGCTAGCCACCGGCCTTTGCAAAATCCAACATCCAAAGCCGCCGGTGGCTAGCGCCAAAATCGCTCACTCAACTTTCCAACACGCAAATGAGCGGCTTTGGCGCTAGCCACCGGCCTCTGCAAAATCCAACATCCAAAGCCGCCGGTGGCTAGCGCCAAAATCGCTCACTCAACTTTCCAACACGCAAATGAGCGGCTTTGGCGCTAGCCACCGGCCTCTGCAAAATCC
>JBBSJZ010000237.1:0-8605 GCA_038256795.1 Pirellulales bacterium
GCCATTTCGCGGCGTCCGTTCTCTGAGCGAGCGCCGGGCCGTAGTGGCCAAGCCAATCGCTCAGTGGACCCGCGGCGGGATCGAGTCGGACGAATACGAGCTGACCACAGACCTCGACGTCAAAGCACTGCAGCTTGAAATGTTCGCGGTCGAAGTGCGGGAAATTCTTCGCGCCAGGAATCTTTCGTGTGCGTCCGTCCTCGCCATAATTCCAGCCGTGGTAACGACACTTGAAAACGTCTGCATGTCCAACCCCGTCATCGAATAATTGACAATGGCGATGAGCACAGACGTTCCGGAACGCACGCAGTTGTCCGTCGCAATTACGCACTAAGATGGGAATGCCAAACAATGTGACCGCGACATAGTTGCCCGCGCGAGCTAGTTGAGTGCTCGCGGCGACGAGTTGCCAGCATCGATCGCGAAGGTATTGGCTGTCTTCAGCGAACGCCCGCGGTGAACCGTATCGCTCGGTCGCGACCAGAGGCGGCAGCGAAGTCGTGGTGTGATACATCCCGGCGTCACCGAATCCAGTTGACTCGGTAACCACGCAGTGACAACACGAGGTCACCATTTTGCCCCACCAAATCCGCCTCCATGACCATGCCGCTCGCATCACTTTGGGCGGCACGAATGTGCGTCCACAACGGCTCTCCGGGGTCGGGTAAACGACCGATGTGAATCTCTTCAAAGGAAACGGGTAAGCTCGGTTTTCCAACTTCGTGGTACGCCAGCACCGCAGCCGCGTAGAGCACTGCGTCCATCGCCGCGCAGGGCAACACCCAGCCGGCCAGCGGCCGATTCTCGCCGCCTAAATGCGCCGGCGACGGTGCCGCGATCCGGCCCATCGCTTCACCGGCAACCACCGCGATCTCGCGCAGCGCTTGCAGCGGCTCGCCGTGATACACCATTGCCGAAGCGGGTTGATACTCGATTGGTGTAAACGCCCAAGATCGACCCAGCGGCAGGTCCACTTTCGCAGCTTCGCGACTTGGTCCCGTCACGAATGAAGCCGCAAAGAACTGGCGTCCTTCTTCAACGAGTCGCCCGTCCTTGCGACGCAGGTCCGCACGAATGGACCAGCGATGAGGCTCACCCAGAGAGCTGACTTCGACTGCCATCGCATCGTCGCTGGCAAATTTCATGGCTTGCATCGCGCGAGCGGCGATACACTTGTGAACGTGAGAATCTCCGGACCCGGCGAGAGCAGCTTCAGCCATCATCTCCAGGGCGATCACGAACGGTAGCGTCGGACGATTTCCAACGCGATGCTCCGTCAAGAATCGATCCGTCGTCGGATCAAGCGTCACGACAAAACTGGATTGTTCTTGAGCCAGCGCTCGACCACTCGGATCGAGCATCGGTGCTAGGGGACGCTGTTTTCCGCGAGCTGCTCGCTCGACGTCAGGAAAAAACTTGCGGACGTAATTGCGATCGGTGATCAGCACTTCCGCGACATCACCGCCGTACTCCAGTTCGTTCAAGAAGTGCGTGAGTCCGTCCTGGGCCGGCATGAACTGCATGCCGATCATCTCCAGCGCCAACTTCGCTTCCGGCTTCGCGGCCATGCCGATGTCGCCCCAAGCGTGCCAGTGGAACGTGACGCAGCGAACGTCGGGTCGATCCGTCGACAAACGATTGACGCACTTGGCGAGCATGTCGTTGGCGAGTGAATAGTCGGTGTGTCCGTTCGCCCCGAAACGGCCACTGATGCTGCCGAAACCGACAAACCATTCCAGCGGATCAGAGTTGGTCGCGGTCGCTAGTGCGATGCAGCCATCGACTTTCGCGCGGATGCATTTCTCGACCTTCTCCGGTCGCTTGCGATCAAAACGTGCATCTTGGCCCGCGCCAGCACCGTGGATGATTCCGCGGATCGGTCCGTGCTCGTGGCGGACACGATCAACGAGACGGCTAACTGCCGCCGCGTCCGATACATCAACACTTTCGTAGATCGCGGCGATCCCGCGGCGCGAGCATTCGGTGAGCGTGATCTCAATTTCGAGAGCCTTCTCGGCGTCTCGCCAGGCTTCGATCGGATTTTTACCAGCGGCCTGTGCCGCCAACATCATATCGCGGCGCAATTGGCTGCGATTGTCGATGCCGCGCGCCACCGTTTCTAGCGAGAGATTCGGCACGGACGCGGTACCGAGCAGTACCAAATTCAGTTGATGTCGCTCGGCCAGTGCCATCGCCGTCATCGCCGTGATGCCCCGTCCGCCGCCCGATACGATCCACGTCCCGCCGCGAGTGATGTTCGGCGTTGCTCGACCCTTTACGTCGAGTGGCGAGTAGCGAGCTCGCACCGTCCAGCGATTCGCGCCGTCGACGATGGTTTCTTCGTCGTACGACGGCACCGCCAATTCTCGCAGCACACCATCGACATAACTGTCGGGTGTCGCGAGCTCGCCGACCTCAATGACTTTCATCGGCGTTTCGCGGAAGCCACGCATCCAAGATTCGATCAGCATCGCTTTGGTGAGGCCCGCCAGTCCGCCGGATTCAGGTGACTCGAGCGCCGCACCACCGAATCCGAATTGGCCACCACCATTGGTTGTCGTGACAAGGCTGGCACGATTCATCATCTCGCCATCGATCATCCGCTGCATCCATTGCTGGCAGACACGAAAGACGCCGGTGAGTGCCGCACCGCGACGAGTCTCCCATGCACGAGCATCGAGTGATCGCAGCGAATCGGAATCGTGAGGCGTGGTCAAAAACAGGTGCGGCGTTTCGACATGTGACCAGACGCTGGCGAGTAATTGGTCCGCTTGGGCGGCGTCCGTGACACGCTTGATCGCATGGACTTTCACGCCGTGTTGTTCGAGTCGACGCTTGAGCGCCACCGCGAATTCATTGTCACCGATCACGAGCGCATCGCCCGTGAACGTTGGTGCGGCGGGTGTGCCAGCGCGGCGGTTCCGCTGGACCGTGTGGAGTGTGAACCGACACGTGCCATGACTCGGCACTTCAAGCTCAATCGCATCGGGCTGAGACACGACCGCGGGAGCGAGTGACATCGGCTCGAGTGACAGCGGGTGAACACCCGCGCCTCGAGCGAGACCCTCAATCAATCGCTTCGGCGGCACGACCGTTGTGACCGAGTGGCCGTTTGACGTTGAGGGCTCATACAAGAGCGAGTTCAGCCAAGCGGCGTCGACTTCCGCGACGCCGTCGACGCGGTCGCGGAGTCGGTTACGAATTCCGTTTTTTTTTGATGATCCAATTTGCTGACCACGCGCAAAATCATCGTCGTGATCAAACGCTTCGCCCGCTGCAGTCGCCTTTACCAACTCGGCCGAATGATCCTCGATCTCAGTCGATGCGTCAGAATGATTCAACACGAACTCGAGAATCGATCGCAAGTTCAAAAAATCAGCAAGCGAGAGTCTGCCGAGCTCGACATCATGCAATTCGTATTGCTCGGCCAATTCGCCCAGCAACTGAGCTTTCTTGATGCTATCGATGCCCAGTTCACTTTCGAGGTCCGCATCGAGATCGATCACGTCGGGATCGTAACCGGTTTGGTCGACCACGAAATCGACCATCAGTGATTCGATCGACTTCGCGAGGCTCAAACTCGCGGACGTTTGACGTGCCAGCGGTGTGACTGGCTGCACTGCAACTGGCGGCTGTGAGACTGGCTTAGCAAGTGCCCCGGGCGAGACGGGTTTGACACTCGCGGCGCGAGCGATTGGCTGGGCGACCGCGATTGCAGGTTGTGGGACCTGCGTCGTGTCGATTCCGATCAACGACAAAATATCGCCGAGCGAATTAAAATCGGCGAGCTTCATTTCGCGCAGATCCAATTCGAGCGACGCCCATTCCGCGAGCTCGCCGATGACTTGTGCTTTCTTGATGCTGTCGACGCCGAGTTCCGCTTCGAGGTCCGCTTCGAAGTCGATCACATCCGGCTCATACCCGGTCAGTTCAACGACGATGTCGACCAAGAATTGTTTGGCGAGATCGACGTTCATTTGCGATGCGACCGCGGGGATAGCTGCTGGTGGTGCAATCGCGATCGGTTTTGCATTGACGACGGGTGGTTCCGCACTCGCAGTCGCTGGCTTGGCAACGGCACCTTTACTGGCAGCACGACGTGCCCGTGATGTCACATCGAACATCTCAATGTCGTTGGCTGGGCCGAGCGTCGGTCGTGGGGCGGTCACCGAAGTGGCAACGGCGACTGTCGCTCGCTTGCTGGAGATCCCGCGTTGGGCAAGCGATTGACCGCTCACGCACTCAGCGGCCAAATCGATCCACAGCAACCGTTCGGCGTGAGTGCCATGGTTGCTGTCCAGCGAATAACACAGTGCATCGCCAGCGACGGTGGCTTGATTGAGTCGCGTCAACACATCGCTCGGGCCGACTTCGATCAGCAATCCACAACCGTCATCGACCATCCGGCGAACACTCGATGCGTACAACACTGGATGCGTGAGTTGTTCGATCAGTGCCGAGCGAATGCCTTGCGGCTCCGCGAGATAGGAGGTGCTCGTCGCGGAGAGAAAAGCGTGTCGCGGTGGACGCAGCGTTTCATGACCGAAACCGGAAGCGAGTACACGTTGGGCGTCAGCCATTAGCGGTGTATGGAACGCGGCGGGAACGGGGATGACGACGGAAGCGTAGCCATCTTGCGAAAACGATCGCTTGGCAACTTCGATTGCGGAAGCGTCACCCGCGATGACGGTCTGGTTTGGTGCGTTCTGGTGCGTGATGTAACAGTCCAGTTGGTGACGCGAGAGCACGGCACGAACTTGACTCGGTTCCGCGCGCACTGACAACAATTGTCCCGAGCCACGAACCGTCATCACAACCGCGTCGCTGCGCAGCTTCGCAAAGCGGATCGCTTGAACGAGCGTCATCACGCCAGCATCGAGTGCCGCTCCGCACTCGCCGAAGCTGTGACCGAGAACGACATCGGGTGCGTGTCCACGCCGACGTAGCGAATCCGCGAGCACCGAGCTGACCGCGAGCACCCACTGCTGAGTCCACCACACGTCGCGTCCCAACCGTCGATCGGGATCGGCGAGCTGCGGCGTGACCGCCGCGTGCCCGAGGCGCCGCAGACATCGATCGAGATCGCTCAAGTATTCTGCGGCGAGTGGATCTTCGGTGATGACTTGCGGTACGGCCGGGTATTGTGAACCTTGACCGGGGAAGACCCAGCCGATGCGATCGCGACCGCATCGGGCGTCCCACAACAGTGCCCGTTGTCGGGGCATCGCCTCGATCCTCGTCCCGGCATTCCAAGCATCGGCAATTGCGGCAAGGCCCTCACGCAATTGGGCGAGATCGTGACCGAATGTGACGGCACGATGAACCGATGATTGGCGGAACTCACCGCGATCCACGTATCGATCTGGCGACTGGCTCACCGTCTTGAGAAGCACCTCAAATTCGGCTTCGGAATCGGCCTCGAAACGCAGCGTCAACATGAGGTCAAACTTGGAGGCTGGGGAGGTTTTGAGGGACACATTGGTCGGATCAGTCATGGAAACCTTAACAAAAAAGCCGTCTTCGGCCACGGAGGCGACTTCGCACGTTGGCAAAGTCTGGTCCGCAACGACCGTTTCAGCAATCATTCGCAACAGCCCGTGGGCACCGGCGAGATAGCCCACTCGCGATGCGACGCGGTGATTCATTGGGCTTTCGGCCAAGGATCGAGAACGCATCGCATCACGGTCATTCGTCGTACCGCAATCGATGTGGTCGATAACTCCAAGGATTGGCCGGCCTTCGCGACGGGCATCGGACAACCGCATCAACATCACGGCCGCCACGCCCTCGCCCGGCAAAACCCGAGACAAATCCGTCGGGATATCGCTCGCTCGGCCGCTGCGAACGAGTTGATTCTTGAGATCCAATTGCTCAAACGCGACTAGGTCCAGGGACCGCTGCGCCACACCGCAAATCACCACGTCGAGTGTGCCACTTTGCAATTGGTCTGCGGCCAACATCAGCGCCAAACCGGACGAGGCGTCATCCGCGTCGACCGCACAAGCACCACCCATCAAGTCAAACGTTTTAGCAATCCGCGAGGCCAGAGTGCTAGCCGTGAAGCTGCCGGTTTCATCCAACAACGCCGAATATTGATCCAGCAATCGTTGCTGATAGTCTGTCAAAACTTGCGCTGCTGTGGCGCCGTCGACCGCAGCGTGTCGAAGCTGTGTGGCAAGACGCTCCGCGATTTCGGGCAACCGTAAACCGACTTGCAATTGGTTCGAGAACTCACCGCCAAAGATCGTTCCGATCACGATCCCCGTCCGTTGGCGATTGATATTCCATTGGCCACCATCGAACTCGCCGCAAGCTTGGGCGACGGCATCGATCAACATCATTTGTGCCGGATTCGCTAAGCGAACTTGCTTGGGCGGAATGCGATACTGCTGTCCGTTGAAGCGATAGTCGCGAATGTACGCACCGTGATTCGTCGCCGCGGTAAACGTTTGCGGTCGATTCGACGCGTTGATTCCAACCTCGCGCAGCCATCGATCCGCGGGTGCTGGCCCGAGTGCCGTTCGATCGCTTCGCAGTAAGTCGCGAAACTCGTCAACGTTGGCGGCGCCCGCGACCACGACGCCGCGGCCGACGATCGCCAACGGTTCACGTTTCGCAATCATTGGCGTGACCACGGAACCATGGTTGTCGCCTGGAACGAACTGTTCAATCACCGCGTGTGCGTTCAATCCACCAATACCAAACGCATTCACAGCCGCTCGCCGTGGCGCCTCGCTCGTCGGCCAAGTCGTCTGCCGATCGGCCACCCGGAGAGCTCCAGCGGACCAATCGAAATGGGTTGTCGGTTGGGTCAGGTTGATCGTCGGCGCGATCACTCCGCGGCGCATCGACAACAACACCTTCACCAACCCGACGAGGCCTGCGGCTTCGAGCGTGTGGCCGAGATTACTCTTCACACTGCCGACCAACAGCGGTGACCTGCGTGACGATTCATTGAGCAGTGTTTGCAACGAATTCAATTCAGTTGCGTCGCCAACTTGGGTACTCGTCGCGTGAGCCTCTTGATAATCGATCGACAACAACTTGCCGTCGGGATACGCCCGCCGCACCGCGAGTTGTTGCCCTTCGGTTCGTGGCGCCCACAAACTTTTTCCCCGACCGTCCGACGCGACACCGACGGCGCGAATGATGCCTTGAATCGCCAATCCATGCTGGGTCGCGAGTGAGCGTCGCATGATCGCGATCGCCACGTAACCTTCGCTGCTCACGAGCCCGCTCGCGGCCTCATCAAACGGGCAACTGCCCACTTCGCTACAGGCTTGAGATTGCGAAAACAGAATCAAATTATCAACGTTATTGAACGTCGCTCCACCTACGATCGCGGCGTCCATGCGGCCGTGCCGCAGGCTGAGTAATGCATGCTGCAGCGCGAGCAGCGATGAGGCGCAAGCGGCATCGATCACTTCGCGAGTGCCGCCGAGATTGAGCAGTCGTGCGGCCAGCGACGCGGCGCTGTAGGCGTTGAAGTGAATCGTGTCTTCACGGCGCTGCGGACGCCCCTGACGCAACGTATCGGTCAAACCTGCGATGACTCGTTGTTGGCACGCGTGACTTAGATTCTGGAAGGCGTCGATCGATCGCAATTGCTCGGCGACGGTTTCGGCGAGCGTTGCCATCGCCAACGCGCCGCCCAGTTCAGTTCCACCCGAGTGACCGACAAAGATCCCGCAGCGTTGGGCTAGCGTCGGATGAGCCGCAGCACCGGATGACTCCCAGCAATCGGCCGCCACCTCGGCGAAGTGTTGGTGGGCGAGATCGAAGGTTCCCAACGACTCGATCGCTGCACGATGTTGACCAGCGGCATCGGCGCGGACACAGCTACCGAGTTTTGTGTAGGTCTTGCCAGCCACACCTCGCTTGCGATCGAAATAGAAATCGTGGTCAAAGCGACTCGACTCCAGCGGCCCGACGGCTGATTCGCCGTCGAAGAGCAGTCGTTCGTATTGCTCGATACCGGCATCGGCGCCGGGAAGTCGCACGCCCATGCCGACAACCACGATCGGATCGTCCGTCGAGTTGATCATGACGAAGCTCCCTGTCGCATCATGTGTCCGCTGGCACGTCCAGCGGCGGTGCGATGTTGGTGATCCGAGAGCTTCGTGATCAACTCGCCAATTCTCGATTCGCCAACAACATCGTCGTCCATCTCGATCGCCAGCCGGCCCGTCGACAGGGCGAGCTCGACCGCCAGCGAGCGATCCACGAGAGCTTCCCAAGTGCTGCGATCACAATACAAACGCTGGCGACACGTGTGCCCCGCGGGCGAAAGGCTGAGCTCGCGGTGATCAAGTCGCCAGTCGCCGCCACCGGCGCCGCAAATCTCAATCCCCCAATCGTCTGTCGAAGTGCTGTCGACCGCAGACAACACGAGCTCACCCAGCAATCGGTCGCTTGAGTGAATGCTGGATCGCTCGGCGGACGCTTTCTTCGTTGGCGTCAGCCGCTTCTTTTGAGACACTTGGATACCGGCAACGCGAGCGATCGTGTTCGTATCAACGCGAGCATGATCGGCCAAGCCAATTTGCGAGATTGCGCGCTTCAAATTCCGGCGATCAAACAGCGGATCATCTTTGATATACGGCAA
>JBBSJZ010000238.1:0-8592 GCA_038256795.1 Pirellulales bacterium
AATCCAAGCTGCTTGAAGTTGTTGCTGCAACTCATCCGACGCGCGGCTTCACGGGCTGCCTGAACCGCCGGCAGCAAAAGTCCAACCAAGACCCCAATAATCGCAATCACCACTAACAGTTCGACAAGCGTAAACGCCGCCGAACGTTTCGACTGAGCACTCATATGACGACTCCAGCAAAGAAACCAGATGTACTTGGAAACGCAAACATCAAGCTAGCGATTCGACAACGCTCAGTCAAATTTTCCCTCGAAATGCAACGGACCCAAGGGATCCAGTGAGTGATCCCGGCAGGATAATTCGATGCCCTTAAGTGTCGCCTCGAAAAAGATGCGGTAAATTCGCTTGGAACACCGTCGCACTTGCTTTAGATTCTTGCGGACCGCGTGAGAGAACTGCGACACAATTTGCTAGGACCGCGAGTGAGATTTTTGAACTCTAGGCAAAGTCCTTGAAAGGTATGACGATGACTCGATTGGCTATGTTGTTGGGAATGCTATTAACCACTGCTTGCTTCGTTGGATGCAGCGAATCTAAAAGTGGACTTGCTACGGACAGCGGGGAAATGACCTTGGAAGCATACGAGGAGCAGCAGAAAGCCGAGGAAGCGGCGATCGCTGAATCGATGAAGGAGCCAGCAAAGTAAAACCGCGCAGTTTGATTGCGGTGGAGGCGTCCGATTCCCAGCACCATCCGCTGCCTAAATTCTCGACGTGGTCGCGAGTTCAATCGTTGATGGAGACCAACTGGGGCAGGGCAGGGGAGTCCCGACGGATGAATCGCGTTAAATCGTCCCTTTGAATTTGAGCTGAAGCACTGCAACGAATCGGGTCACCGATTCAGAACGCAGTGCGAATGAGAGGTTCAGTCGCTGTCCCGCGAAGATGCTTGGCGTTCGCTCGCGAGGCTCTGCAGTTTACGCAGGCTGCGGTTGAACAACTGGACCGTTCTTGTTGTGCTCAATCCGATCTTTTTCGCAATCACGTGGAACGCGATACCGACTCCCTTGCGGTTGAGCCCGAATCGTTCTTTCACGATCTGCTTGTCTCGTTCGTCGAGGGTTTCGATCAATCGCAACACGTGATCCACGTCTTCGCGAGCGTCCAGGCTCGGATCGGCCGCGAAGGCGACGGAGCCGAGAACTTGCGTCGCTTCGGCTGAATCTGATAATGCGACCGACCGTTGTCGTTTCTCGCGACGCATCATATCGAAGATCGACCGCTGGATCGCTTGATAGGCGTAGGTGCTAAAGCGAAGCCCGCGTCGATAGTCGAAGAGATCGACCGCTCGAACGAGTGCCGCGTTACCGACGCACACCAATTCTTCGAAGTCTTCACCGCCAGGTTTAGCATACTTCTTAGCGAGCGAAATCACGAGTCGAAGGTTGGATTCGATCAACAAGTCGCGAGTGCGACGAATGCCATCGTATAATCCCTCGTAGTCGTCCAGTAGGTCACAGCCAGACTGTGTCAGCGAGGATTGCGATGCCAAGTGCTTGAGGAAATTTAGCTTGCGAAAACCATGCATTTCCTGGTCGGCATTGAGCAGCGACGTTGACCACACGCTCATCATGTAAGCAGGTAAACCCGCTGGCGGTTTCTCGCTTTTGCTCGGACCGCCCGAAGGGATTGGCCCCATCAGCGATTCACCTTGCGCATCGTCCTCAAACAAGGCTTCATGAAAGTAGTTGGCAATCAATGGGTCGAGCGACACGGGCGGAGCACCTTGACGATTCGGTGATTGCGACGGGAGCAAATCACGAATCCGATTGCCAGTCGTCACGCGTGAATGTTGTTGTTTGGAACCGTCGGAATTGAGCTGAGTCATGGCTAGATCATTGTCTTTCGAGTTTGGGAATTTCGAGAGCGTTTGAGGCGATCGAAAATAAATGGGCCGTCGAAACGAGCTAGATTGTCGAAACGAAGTGCGAGATCGATGCTCGGTCGCGACCGAATTGCTGGGTCTTTTCGATCGCCCGCGCGACCGATCGACCGGCACGTTCGGCAACCCGTGAAAGACAGCGAGCCAAGTCGGAATCCTTATCCGAGATGATCACGCCGGCCGCCCGCCGCAGTGTCACGGTGACACGACAGGATTTATCGATGCCCCCCCGAGGGCCGTTTTCGTCCTCCACCACCAAGTCGACTGAATCGATCCGTGAATCAAAACGGGATAAAGCGAACAGCAACCGTCGCTCAGCTAGTTCTCGCATCTCGTCGTTGAGCAGGTTGCTGCGATCGGTGATTGAAACGGACATCAGTAAGCCTCGTTCGTGAGAGTCAGGAAGAAAGTGTCTTGCACCTGTTTAATACTACGGCGGCTTCGTACAGTTAGGCTATTGAAAAGCATGGATGTTTACGATAGAAAAAAACTAACCGAGGATCTTGATGTCTGATTGGCTCAATTACCATCACTTGCTGTACTTTTGGATGGTCGCGAAGGAGGGTGGGATTACGCCCGCTGCCGAGGCGCTGCACCTTTCCCAGCCGACGTTGAGCACGCAAATCCAAAAACTGGAGAAGTCGCTGGGTGCGAAACTTTTCGAGCGAAAGGGTCGCAGCATGATTCTCACCGAGACGGGCCAGATCGTATTTCGGTATGCCGAGGAAATTTTCACGCTCGGCAGCGAACTGTCCGACGTGATGAGGGGCCGGCCGAGCGATGAGTCGATGCGGTTGCTGGTCGGAGTGCCGGATGTATTGCCCAAGTTGGTGGTGTATCGGCTGCTCAAGCCAGCCCTGGCGCTCTCGGAACGAGTGAAGTTGGTTTGCTACGAGGGGAAGCTCAACGATTTGCTCAGCGATCTGGCGATGCACCGATTGGACATCGTGTTAGCCAATTCCAGGCTCACTCCCGACGTAAATGTGCGGGCGTTCAATCACTTGCTTGGCGAGTGCGACGTGACCGTGTTCGGGACGGATGAGCTGGCGAAGCGGTACAAACCGAACTTCCCGCAGTCGCTCAATGGCGCACCGATGTTGCTGCCGACTCAAAACACGACAATGCGCCGCGCTCTTGAGCAGTGGTTCGACGATTGTGATATTCGACCTGAGGTGGTCCACGAGTTCGAAGACAGCGCCCTGATCAAGGTGTTTGGCCAGGCGGGTGAGGGGATGGTGGTCGTGCCGACGCCGGTGGCTGAAGAAGTGGCGCTTCAGTACTCGCTCAAGCCAATCGGGCGAATTCCTGAAGTCGTCGAACGGTTCTACGCCATCTCGGTGCAACGACGGCTCAAGCATCCCGCCGTCGTCGCGATCTCCGAAGCCGCGAAGCAAAATCTATTCGAATCGACTTGAGGAGTGGCGAAAGAAAACGCGATGAATCGCATCGATGACTTCTCGCTCTTCTTCGCATACTTTTCCAAACCCGAGCCATCCTCCCGACGCGATCGCCACCGCTTTCGCTTGACGCAATAGCTGGTCCCCCATCGTCTGCCGAAATATCCGGGGTGATCGGCTAAGACGATAGGTGGTGACGTCTTCCCAGAGTTCCCACAACGTTTCGCTGGGACGCCGATCGAGCCACTTTTGCACCTGAGCCGCAGCGGCGGGGCGATCGAACAAGTGTGCTTCATAAATGCTGGCGACGGCGGCTTGGCATTCTTCGTTGCTAACGGATTCGCTTGCCCAAGCGACGAAAGCGATCGGAGCAAGCTGGAGAGCGGGCAACGTGAGCGGTGTGAATCCAAACTCCAGCAATCGATCGAGCAAATCTTCATCGTCGATCCGTGAAGCGTCCGCGAGCCGCTGTTTAGCCGCTTCTCGCTCAAAATAGGCATCGAGCTCTTGGTAGCCGACCTGTTCGTCGAGCGGCTTGAATAGCGAGGGGCCGGCGACCTCGTCTTCGGAACGCAGCGTCTCATCCGGCGATTGCTTCAGCATCATCATGGCAGTCTCCGCCAAAGTGTTTGAGTAACGATCTAACGACACCAGAACCCTACGGCTAATGATCAACCGTGATCCATTGAAAAAAGCAAAGCAAGCTTCCTCAAATTGTGAATGAACACGTGGGGAGCGATGACCATAGGATTCCATGACGGCACCTGGCAGAGACGAGGCGGGAGGCGGTTTCATTTGCCCCTTTCCCGCAATGCTTCGTTGGGGGGAGAGAGCAGCGTGAGGGATAGCAAAACAGTTGCCGCTCGCCTGGTGGAGTAAGATGATCTAGCAGCGTTTCGCCGAGACGCTGAAACGAAAAAGCGCAAGAGCGACTCGCAGAGGCGAGCACTTTTAACGCCGAAGAATTACCCTCCGTGGGAGTGCTGCTTTGATGTTCAATAAACCGATTGTGGTCGTGTGCTGCGTGTTGGCGGGGTTCTGTTTGAGCCAGTTGTTTTCCGATCGAGCGACGCCTGAGGCGCAAGCAATGACGGCACATGGGACCGACAAGAAGACGATGGTCACGGTGCCACTGGAGGCGGGGATGGAAGCGGTCGTGACGCTCGACCACCAGACGGGCGACATGACGGGGTATGTGCTGGATCGCTTGAATGGCCAGTTTTTTATTCAGTACCGGTACAACGTCAACGCCGACTTTCCGCCGACGCATGGCGGTTACTTGATGGCAACAGGCTTGGTCGATTTTCGCAGCTTTCAGGGCAACGATCGGCTCGCCAGCGGGGTGGTTTACGTCTCCGAAGAGTCCTCCGGGCAAGTCGTTGCCTATGGTTTACCTTGGAACACCCAGCTTCGTGCGAGCAATGCCCAGCCGCAACGATTCGAATTCATATCGCTCGACAAGGCACAGACGCGTTTCACCCAATTGCGCTAAAGTCGCCCCGGAAGAGCCTCTTCAGGAATCAAGTAGGAACACGAGAGATGGACGAGGAAGTGACCGATCGAGACATCATGCCGCCGACCCTGGTCGTCGGCATCGGCGCATCGGCGGGTGGGCTCGAATCGTTGGAGAAATTATTTCGCAACCTTCCCAACGATACCGGAATGGCGTTCGTCGTGCTGCAGCACTTGTCGCCTGACTTCAAGAGCATGATGTTCGAGTTGCTCGGTCGCGATACGTCAATGACGATCCACCGCGCCGAAGACAAAATGCTCGTCGAAGCGAACTCGGTGTACTTGCTGCCGCCCAAGAAGGAGATGGTCATCCGCGGCGGCCGCTTGGAGCTGACGGACAAAGACCGCAACAAGGGGCTGGCGCTGCCGATCGATATGTTCCTGGAATCGCTGGCACTGGATCGTGGTCCGCAAGCGATCGCGATCATCCTTTCAGGCAGCGGTTCAGACGGGTCGCGCGGTGTCGTTGAGATCGCTCGCTGTGGCGGATTCGTGATCACCGAGAGCCCGGAGACGGCAAAGTTCGACAGCATGCCATCGAGCGCGGTGGCGGCTGGAGTGGTGGATGAAGTGCTCGCGCCGGAGCACATCGGTGCGGTGCTTGAGCGGATCGCGAGTGAGCCCAAGGTGACTCGTAAGGAACGGATGGTTCAAGAAGGCTTGCGTCAGGATGCCTTGCAAGGCTTAGACGCGATCTATCACATGTTCCGTCGCGTTCACGACATTGACTTTTCGGTCTACAAGGACACGACGGTGCTGCGCCGCATCCACCGCCGCGTCGCGATGGTCGGCGCCGCGAGCGTCGATGCGTATGCCACCAAATTGATGCATGAACCGAAGGAGCTCGATGCGCTCTACGCCGATCTATTGATCGGTGTCACTCAGTTCTTCCGCGATCCCGAGACATTCGAGACGCTGCGGACCTCGATCTTGCCCGAATTGGTCTCGGCCCGTGACGATGACCGTCCGGTTCGCGTTTGGGTGTCCGGGTGCGCCACCGGTGAAGAGCCGTACTCGCTGGCCATCGCGATCCACGAAGCATTCGAGCAAGCCGGCAAGCCCGTTCGCTTGAAGCTGTTTGCGACCGATGTCCACAAAGCTTCGATCGAGCACGCCGGTCGGGGTATCTATCGCCAAGAAGTGTTGAAGACGATGAGCCCCGAGCGGCTCGAGAAGTACTTCACACCGCGTGAGGACGGTTGCTATCAAGTATCCACCGAGATCCGCAAGTCGATCGTTTTCGCGCCACACAACGTGCTCAACGACGCACCGTTCACGGATCTCGACCTCGTATCGTGCCGCAATTTGTTGATCTACTTCCAGAACATTGCCCAAACTCGGGCGCTGTCGATGTTCCACTACGGACTCAACAAGGGCGGCGTCCTGTTGTTGGGCGGCAGCGAGTCGGCGGGCGAGTTGTCCAGCGAGTTCGAGGTGCTGCACGAGCGAGCGAGATTGTATCGCAAGCATCGCAACGTACGATTGCCCAATGAGTTTCGCACGCCGCTGAATCGGCAAACCGCGGCCGACTTGCACGCCTCACCGGTGCGCGTACCGATGCTGGCGCGGCGTTCTGCGAGTGACCAACAAACGCTGCATGATCAATTGCTCAATCGATTCATGCCGCCCAGTTTGCTGATCGATGAAAACCGCTACCTCGTCGATAGCTTCGGGGGTGCCGAGAGGTTTTTAAGACTGCGTGCTCGGCATCCGTCGCTGGATGTTCTCGACTTGATGGACGAGAGCTTGCGGACAACGCTGTCCGGCGCGATCGGTCGCACGTCGCAAGACAGCAAGCCGGTCCGCTTCGCGAACGTCGTGTTGAAAGTCGGTGAGCTGGAGCAGGCTTACAACTTAATCGTCACTCCGTTTACCCACCCTTCCGTTTCAGGGAAACATCATGTCATCTCTTTTGAAGCTCTCGGTGATCGTCCACTGGTTCGCAAGATTGATACCGAAGAGTTTCCCGGCGAATTGGATGCGTCGCGAGAACACATTCGGCAACTCGAAGATGACTTGCGTTATTCCCGCGAGAATCTCCAAGCCACCATCGAGGAATTGGAGACTAGCAACGAGGAATTGCAGGCGACCAACGAAGAGTTGATCGCGTCCAATGAAGAACTGCAGAGTACCAATGAAGAATTGCACAGCGTCAATGAGGAACTGTACACCGTTAACGCCGAGCACCAGCGGAAGATCGATGAGCTGGCGGATCTGAATCGCGACATGAGCCACTTGCTGGAGAACACGGACGTGGCGACGGTGTTCCTCGATAAGGAATTGCGAGTGCGGCGATTCACCTCACGAGTCCAGCGCGTATTCGATTTGGTGGACCATGATATCGGCCGACCGATTAGCAGTTTTCGGCCGCGGTTTCGAGTGGATGACTTGATGGAGAAGTTGCAACAAGTGATCGCTATCGGTACGCCGCACGAGTCCGAAACGCTCGCGGATGACGGGACGACCTACTTGATGCGGCTCTTGCCCTATCGAGCCGACAATAGCGTCCAAGGCGTGGTGCTGATGCTGGTCGACGTTTCTTCGCTGGAGGTGCTGCGAGACCGCCTGCGTTGGATGTCGGCGATCGTGCAGTCGACGGACGATGCGATCATTGGCCAAGACTTGCACGGCGTCATCACGAGCTGGAACCGAGGTGCCCAGCAGCTTTACGGATACAGCGCCGACGAAGCCGTCGGGAAACACGTTTCCATCTTGGTTCCCAGCGAGCGCCGCGATGAAGTCGATGAGTACCACACGTCGATCCAATCGGGCGAACGATTGCACACGCGAGACACCATTCGCATCCGCAAGGACGGTGGTGACATTCACGTGTCGCTCACGGTGTCGCCGGTTTATGATGGTGCGAATCAATTGATGGGGATCTCCAAGATCGCTCGCGACGTCTCGGACCGAATCGCGATGGAAGAAAAAATACTGGCCCAGGTCAAGCAACGCGAAGCGTTCTTGGCGACGCTCTCCCATGAGCTCCGCAATCCGCTCGGGGCCGCACTCAATGCGACTCGTTTGATCCGTGACGAACGTACCGATGAAACCACACGCCGCGCGGCGACCGAGATCGTCGAACGACAGATCACGATGACCAAGTCACTGCTTTTTGATCTGCTCGATGTGTCAAGAATCTCTCAAGGCAAAATCTCGCTCAAACTTCGCTGCATCGATTTGCGAAGTTTGGTGGAAGTGGTGCGTGAGACGACTCAAAGCGAAATCTCTCGGCATTGCCAGCAATTGGTCTGGGACTTGAGTGACCATCCGCTCTACGTGATGGGTGATGCGACGCGGTTGGTGCAAGTGCAAGTGAACTTGATTCACAACGCATCGAAGTACTCTGGCCCCGATACGAAAATTCGAGTTCGCCTCAGTCATGAAGAGGGAGGCGTGGTGATCCGTGTCGAAGATTCTGGAACCGGAATCCCGACGAACCAGTTGGAGAATATTTTTGATGCGTTTGTCCAGATCGGTAAGTCCCAAGGGCAAAGTGAAGGTGGCCTCGGCGTCGGGCTGACTCTCGTGCGAACCCTGGTCGAGAAACACGACGGCCGAGTCACCGCGCACAGCGATGGGGAAGGGCAGGGCAGTGTGTTTAGGGTTTGGCTGCCCGCCGCCGAGGACGAACCGAACGACCTGAAAGATACCGTCGTCGATGAGCACCTCGAAGTGCTTCAAACGACGGTTCCGCGAGAACAGGTGCCGCGGCGAATTGTGCTCATCGAAGACATCGACGATAGCCGCCGGATGCTCGCCTCACTGTTGCAACTCGACGGCCATGATGTGATCGCAATGG
>JBBSJZ010000239.1:0-8592 GCA_038256795.1 Pirellulales bacterium
ACGATGGTGCTGGTCAAGTTATCGAGCACCGCTGAGAGAAAAAACGATAACCAAGCGACGATCCACAGCAACTTTGTCTTGTTGGTCGCACGGATGCGATTGGTGACGATTGCAAAACCTTCGTGGGCATCCACGAGCTCGACAATCGTCATCGCCCCCATCAGAAAAAACAGAATGCCGGCGATCTCTCCGAGTTGCTCCAGAAGCTGGTGATCGATCAAAAAATGAAGTGGGATGTTCTCGACACCAGCCTCGATCGATTCGGTCATGAACCACTGGGGAATCGTCCCCGACGGAAGCAACGCGTTGACATTGAGCGCGTAGAGGGTCCAGCAGAGCACGCCTACGACAAGGGCGGTCGCGGCTTTGTTGATGTGAAGTCGGTGCTCCAGCGCAATTGCCAGGTAACCGAGCACGAACACAGCAATAATGGCAGCCAACATAAAGACGTCTTAAGGATCCGAGGGCAGGCAAATTTCAGCGCTGGGGGCGGGTGAATGTGGCGAAGTGTAACTCGAAAAAATCGCTTAGGCAGTGCCGTTTCGAGAATTACTCGACCGTCACAGCCGGCACAGCTTGTCAGCTCGAGAAGGATGGACTCAGTAGCAGCCGGCCGATTTACTCGGATTTTCCCTGGGGCGAGCTGGTTCCGACGGGGATTTCAGCCGACAACGCGGCGACACTTTTAGGGTCGGTACTCTCGCATTGCGATGCTCACCGTAGGTGGCGATGACGCTACCTACGACGAATCGGCTTGATCCCTATCGGGATGACCTAGCCTTAGGCGTACGCACGGAGAAAATCACAGCGCTGGTCCACGCCGGGATGCAGCCACGTGGGGGCCGCGGCGGCAGGATGGTCGGCAGTGACCCGAGCGAGTGCTCGCGACAGCGTCTCGGCGGCTGCCCAAGGGGTTGAGGGGACGTCGGGGACTCGGTTCGCGATCGACTCGGCCATCCTGCAGGCTTGCAGGTCGGCATCATACTCGGTGCGGTGAGCCACGCTCTTGAGGATCAACGTCGTCAAGAGAATTCCGCCGACGGTGCCCAGCGCCGTCGCCCACGCCGCGTCACCGCAAACGCTCGATAGAACCGCGGCCGCCAACCAAGCCGGTAACACGCTCAGCATTCGCAGCGGGACGTGGCGCCGCCGCAGGTGCGCGGCTTCGTGCAGCACGACCATGGCCAACTCATCGCGTGGCATGTCGTCGAGCAATCGATCGGAAATGAGCAAGGTCCGCAGCGGAGGTACGAAACCGACCACCATTGCATTGTATTGGCGGCTACCCGTGTCCCAGCAAATCACGCGAGTCCGACCGACGCCCGCAGCTCGCAACAATTCGGTGAGCCACACCGCGTCGGCCGCGGCAAGCGTACGTTGCTTGAATAGGTAGCGAACGATCCACGGTAAACCAGCGACGACACCGGCGAGAATGACACCGACCATGACGAGATTCTTGGTCGAATCGGAGAGCGGTAGCCGTGATACGCCATCGGCGATCGCGATCAGCACGAGGACGGGCGTGACCAGCCACGTCGCGCCACCGCGCCAGCCCGATAACATCGCGCGACCATAACCAGCGATCCCCGCACCGGTATAACGCATTCGGACGCCGTAGTGATGTTCGGCGGACCACGTCGCACAAGTGATGATCGTGGCGGGCGCGAGCAGCACCAACGACTGCAATAACATCGAATCGCCCACGTACGAAAGCGAATCCAAACAACGGCCCAGACCGAACCCAGCCAGACAGAGAACCGAGATCCCCAATCCCATCCAACGAAGCACCTCGAGTTGCTTCTCCAGCACGCGGGCGCCGGCGAGCGAAGTGCATTCACCGGCAAGCACATGATTGGAGGTGATCCGCGCGGCGATGTGGCAAAGCAGCGACCAAGCCGTCACCATCCCCACGGTCGCGATGAGAATTTTTCCCAGCGGTTGGTCCGTCGGCGGTAACGAACCACAACCGAGCGAGACGACCAGCAGCAGAAAAAAGTACATTGGCATGAAGGAAGCCAGCGAGGGAGTTGCAGTGGCGGACCCGTGATTTGCCGCTGCAGTGTAAACGGCAGCACGACCGAATCGCTCGACCCGGCGCCGCGAAAGCGGCGATTCGCGGGTCGGGGGGTATCGATTGTTCCGAAGGTTCCGAGCGATTCGAGCCGTCAACCCAACGCGTCATCGGCTTCGAGATCACTCAAGTCGACATCGAGCAAATCAGGCGAAACCGAGGCCATGCCCGGTACCGAATCGGCCGCGTCCAATTCATGCGGAAGGGCCGGACGGACTTGAATTTTGCCGGCTTCGATTTTCGTCACGATGATTCGAGTGCCTCGATCGATGGCGACTCCGATACTGATGGCGTCCAGCCGGTGCCCCTCCATTTGAATGCGTCCGGCGGGCAGCAAATCGGTAACTGCGATGCCGATTCGCTGCTCGAGTTCGGCAAGGGGACGACCGTCGGGAAGCGTTCTTTCAGGCGCGGTCGAGCGTGTCAATTGACCCGGTTGCCGGTTGAGGATGCGTCGACCCACAGCGGTCTTGGGCCAAACATGGATCATCGCGAACAGCACCACGGGCGTCGTCGCAGCAATCGAGGCGAACATCGTCAAACCAGCACTCACGCTTTGCATCAACGCTGTCGCGACCGCAATCACGGCGACGATTGCTGCGGCCACACCGATGATACCGGCGCTGGGAACAAAGAACTCGACGAGCAACAGCACGTAGAACAGAACAAGCCACAGGATCGACGCGAGAGGAGGCATCAGCTCTCGATCGCTTCGACGACAATCCGGTTGCCGAGTACTTCACGAACTCGAACCGCATCACCCGCCTCGAGGGGGCTGCCGTCACTCACCACGGCCACGACGCAATCGCCGAAACGCGCCTTACCCGCTGGCCGCAGCACCGTGGTGGCAACGCCGATTTGGCCCGCCAAATGTCGATAGTCCGACAATCGTTCTTGGCGATCGATGGTTTCAGCGTCCGAAGATTCCATCACCAATTGATTCAAGAGGGGTACGTGCGGCATCATCGATCGAATCATGGCAAAACCAGCGACGAGCCCCATCAATGAGCCGAGTGCGATCCAGATGCCGCGCGTCAGCACTTCCAGCTGGTAAGAGTTTTGTGGGATCACGAACGTCTGGCTCATCAGTACCACACCGAACACGACCAACACCAAACCGCCGACGCCAAACACCCCGAATCCGGGTACGACAAAGATCTCGATCGCGATGAACACGAGTCCGAGCGCGACCGCGACGAGCTCCAACCATTCGGCCGTACCCGCGAGAAACTTCATCCAAAAATACATTGCGAAACAAAGCATCGAGATGAAGCCGGAAACGCCGATTCCGGGCGCGCCGGCTTCCGCGGACAGCGTGAAGAACCCGATCATCAACAGTACAAACATCAACGAATTGCTGCGTCCGAGTCGCTCGACGAAACGCACGATCGGGCGATCGACGAGCTCGGGCGGGATGCCCTCCAAACCGATCCGGCTGGCAGCTTGAGCGAGCGAGTCCACTTCGGCATCCGCCAATCCCAACGCGATCGCTTGAGCGGGCGAGAGGCCCTGGGCCATCTCGATTCGCTCGCCCCGCTGCCACCGCTTGTCCGCATCGTTGGCGGGCACGTCACCGGCGTCATCAGCACCACTTTCTTCGGCGTCGACTTCCGCGGCGGTCGCGTACCGAGTCCGTCCGGTTTGGCGATCGGTGTAGCGATAAACCTCGAGTTCTGGATTGAGCAGTGCTCGCATGAGCGCTGGCGGTCGACGGGTCGTCGCCGCAATTTTGTCGATCAATTCTTCGTGCCGCTGCAATGCCTCGTCGCCGACGACTTGCGAACCGGGACCGCCGAGCGTCGAGTCCGGCGACATCATCAACGGTCGGCAAGCCATGGCGAAGATTGCGGCGTCCCCACGGGCTTCAAGCTCAATGAATCCCGCAACGGTCTGGAGGGGCGGTTGCGGCAATCCGAATGAAGCGGCCAGCCCCATGCTCGTGTCGATGTTGCCGCCACTCGAATCAATCTTGACGAGCCATGTATTCACTTCGCCCGAATCGAGGGCGGAAGTCAGGTTGCTTTGCCAACGCCGTGCTCGATTTCGCGATACCGATCCGTTAATTTCAACGAGCGCTCCCCGCGGCGTTTCCAAGTTGGCAACGCTCTCACCCCCGACGAGCTCGGCCATGTCCAAGAGGTCCGCCGCCTCGTCGATTGAATCGACGACACCGGCGGCGACGCGTGCATCGCGCAGCCGCTTAGCACCGAGCCGAAGTGCTGAACCGGAGGGCTTCCAGCTCTGTTCGCTGAGCACCTGTGATTGATCGCGACGGTCCGCGAGATTTTCGCCCGAAGCGAGTACTTGTTGTCCGTCGACGGTCGCGAGCATGACCAACTCGACGGCCGGGTCCAGCATCGCCGTCACAATCGCTGGTGAAACGAGTCCACGACGCCGCGCGATCGACTCGTACGTTAAACGCAGTGGCTCATCGGTCGCGGCTTGGGCGTCATCGACGTCGCCCCAAGAACCCGCGGATGAAATCAAGATCTGTTCGGACGCCAGTGCAATCAATAACCGATGTCCGACCACATCGCCATCGATCCAGGCAACCACCTTGAGCGGTCTCAATTCCGGCTGTGCGATCGCCCGAGCAACTTTGAGAGCATCCTCGAACCGCGTAATGTCACCGTCTTGGGCGGATTGCAAACGCAGCAATACTGTATTTCGATCGCCACGGCGGGTGGTTTCGGCGAGCCGATTTAAACGAGCGACCAAGGCATCGACGCCCGCGCCGAGATCGGCGGGCACGTCAATCCAGTAACCGGAAGCGGGAACACCCGCCACGTCGATTTGTGGGGATCCTGGTTCGTCCGCAGCAAATGTCGTCGTCGCGACCGGTCCGGCAACGAAAATGGTTGCCGCGACAACGAGGGAAACGAGCAGACTCGGCGAGGATTTCACGGCAAGACGGACAGTTGGAGGCTTGAGACATGGCGAGTTCCGATTGCAAATGGTAAGCCCATTGCAATGGGTGAGCCATTAATACGAGTGCCCCATTATACGCTTAGGTGTGCTGGCCGGCGCAGAGCAGCGATCGGATGATGGATGCTCGAACTTCGGCGGCGTCGACGTGCATGGCCACTTCGAGGTTGATACTGCGATCCGGTCGCAAGCGGCGATCGAACACGGTCATGCCTCGGGTCAACTCGCCCCGCGTCTCCACGTCGCCCGCCATGTCCTGCCATGTGAACAATTCCGGCTCGACGACCGCTGTGATGGCGGTGGGGTCATAGAGCGGTACCAACTCGCGACCGAGTCGTTGGTGCGCGGCTCGGAACATGAACGGCACGATCCGATGCAGCAGCGATCCGACGCGGGTGAAGCGATCGGGAAGTCGGTCGAACAAGTCGAGTCCGAACGTGACCTGGTCGGTGACATCCAGCGGCACGAGACTCTTGGTCGTTGCAGATGCGAAGACTTCCTGGGCCGACGCCGCATCGAAGTGAAAATTGAACTCTGCGGCGGCGGTGACGTTGCCGGGATGTGACACCGCGCCGCCGCTGATCAGGACTTTGTTGATCAATGGCACGGCGCCGGGGTCGCGGACGCACACTCGGGCCAAATTCGTCAACGGCCCCATGCACACGAGAGTGATCTCGTTCGGGTATTTCCGCAGCAATTCGGCGATCACCTTGTCGCTGGGGATTTGGTGTTGTCGGTCACTCGATTGAAAATTGCAGCCTCCGAGCCCGTCGGGACCGTTGAGGAAACTATCATCGATCACCGGTGCGCCGTCGACCGGAGTCGCTTTCCCGATCCTCGGGTAGCGAGCGGGGTCGAGTTGTTGCACGATAGCCGTCACGTTATTCGTCGACTGGGCCGCGTCCACGGTCCCCGCCGTCGCCGTGATCGCGAGCACGTCCAGTCGCGGATCGAAGAGCGCCATCGCGATCGCGATGGCGTCGTCGATCCCTGGGTCACAGTCGATAATGATTTTTTTGGTCATGCTGCAAAGTTTAAGTACTCATGTCGCTCTTTGAAACCGCAATCGCCGCTGCCCGTGGCGGTCAAAATCTAGCCGCAGAACAAACGAGCGAGCTGATTGACGCCATGCTCACAGGCGAAGCCGACGATGACTCGGTCGGGCGGCTGCTAATGGCACTCCGCGACAAAGGCGAGTCGGTCGACGAACTCGTCGGTGCGGCCCAGGCGATGCGCCGCCACATGACGACAATCCCACACCGCCATCCGCTGTTACTGGACACTTGCGGTACTGGCGGCAGCGGCTCGGGAACGTTCAACATTTCGACTGCGGTCGCAATACTCGTTGCGGCGTGTGGCGTCCCCGTGGCCAAACACGGTAACCGTCGAGCGACAAGTCTGAGCGGTTCAGCCGACGTGTTGGAGCAACTCGGCGTGAAAATTGAGTCGGACGTCGACGCCGTCGCCCAACGACTGGATCGAATCGGCATTTGTTTTTGCTTCGCGCCGAAAATGCACCCCGCGATGCGCCACGTGTCGGCGATTCGCCGTCAACTCGGTGTCCGCACCTTATTCAATTACCTTGGACCTCTCTGCAATCCGGCCGCGGCCACGCATCAGTTGCTGGGGACAAGTTCGCCGGCCGCCCACGAAAAGATTGCCGCCGCGATCGCGGTGCTGGGCACGACGCGATCGTTCGTGATCCATGCCGATGACGGCCAAGACGAAGTCTCACTCGGAGCCATCACTCACGTTCTCGATGTCCGTCGCCCGTCGACACCTGGCGTCACCAGCAGCGTCGACTGCGAAGCCCGAGCCGGCAAATCCGAGTTAGCCATCGAGCCGCTCGAGTGGACAAACGCATCGTTCGGGTTACGGCCGGTCCAGCTCGAGTCGCTTTTTGCAGCGGATCCGCCAGCGAGTGCGGAAATCATTCGCGGGATTTTTCGTGGTGAATCGGGTCCGCATCGCGACACGGTGCTGGCGGGGGCTGCGGCAGCGATGGTGCTGGTCGGCGCTGCGGAGTGTTTGTCGTCAGCGGTCACGGTCGCAGCCGGTCGGTTGGACGAGGGCGCCGCGATGGCCAAGCTCGAGGAATTGCAGGCGGACTGAGGACCTGCGAGACTAAGGTGGTTCGTTAGTCCCCAATCGTCTCCGCAAGGCAATCGTGATGCTAGCTCCACTCGTGAACCGTCTTTCTCGTACCAGCAAACCCTGGGTCGTGTTGGCCGCCGTGCTGATGCTCGGCCCGAGCGTCGTTCATGCGCAGTATGTCTACGGTGGCGCCGGTCAATCGCCACCGCCACAATCAATTGGCGCCGGATTGCCAGTGTTTGAATCGCTGGTGGTGGTGTCGCCGATCGCCCAGCCCGTTTCTCGACCTACGACAGAATCTGCGGCTGAGGTGATCACACTGCCGACTGCGGAGCCAGTGACGATCCCCGTTGAAGTTCACCCTGACGCCGTCGCGTGGGCGACGGACAAGAATCGCGACAGCGAGCAGCAGGCCAAAGCCGCGCGTAAGAAAGCGGAGGAACTGAAAAAAGCTGAAGAATCGAAGAAGTCCCAGGAGCTGAAAAAAGTGAAGGGACTGAAGAAAGTCGAAGAAGCGAAGCGATCATTTGAAGCGAAGCGCGCGGAGATGCAAAAAATTACCGAAACACAAGACGACGCGAAGCACCAAGATGGTGACAAGCATCAGGCCGACCACGGTGACCAGCACCAGCGGGATAGCGATCGCCAGGGCGGCAAGCGGGAGTCGACGGGGAACCAGCGGAATACTCAATCGAGGGACGAGTTCGAGTTTCGCAGTCCTGAGCCGAGGGAACGCAACATCGATGCCTGGGGCGACGCCCTGCACCGTCCCCGTCCTGAAGGCTCACCCCGTCCCGACGGTGACGCTCGTCCCGACGGTGACGCTCGTCGAAATGGTGATACTCGTCCCGATGGCTCTCCCCGTCCTGACGGTGACGCTCGTCCTTACGGTGACGGTCGTCCCGAGGCACAGCCGCGCGACCAACGACCGCAACCGAACATGCCGCCTGGCCCGCGTCCTCACTTTGAACTGAACCGGGACGATTTCCGACACGATCAGGATGATCCACGGATGAGAATGAGGATGATGATGATGCACCAGCCTGGGCATCCCGCGCCACCGCATCAACCACCGCATCAACCACCGCATCAACCACCTCATCACGAGGACGCTGGCGGGCCGGGAGGATTGCAGCGGATCGTCGATCGACTCGAAGTCATGTCCGAGCGAGTCGCATCAGAATTGTTGGCGAATGAGAACGCCGAGAAGCAAGACGAGCTTCGCAGCGAACTCAAAGAACTTGTCGACGCACGGCTGCGGATGCAGCATCGGCTCAAAGCATTCGAGATCGAAATGCGTAAGTCGGAACTGGAACGCGCTATCGCCGAACTCGAGCTTCACGAAGAATTGCTTGGCGCCACCCTCGCCATCGAGATCGACATGCTGACGCACTGAGTCGGGCGCACCGCGAACGGTTTACCGGTTCGTGTTGCCAAATCCGTTGACGTTATAGGCGAGATTGAACGGAATCACGCCGTAGATCCCTTCGGTAAACACTTGG
>JBBSJZ010000240.1:0-8590 GCA_038256795.1 Pirellulales bacterium
GTTCGGGTGCCGATGCCAAACAACATGCTGCGGCCAAGCAAGCGAAATCCCATTCGCTGAACACTTCGGAGTGCTCGGTAATTGGAACCTTCCGTGGTCAGCATCAAGCTCCTGAATCCTTCGCTCCGCAGTCGGTTCGATAACTCTGAAATCATAGCACCGTACAGTCGTTGCCCACGATGGTTCGGCATGACATAGGCGCTGAACACGTAACCCATTCCATCTGGGAGATAGAGAGGCAATTGAGTCGCCGGGTGCCCATCATGGTTGATCGCTCCAGGAATGTTTTCGATTGCCGTCCACAGGAAAGAGACTAGCGAATCGCCGTCAAATACGGCGAAACCGCGTGCTCGGTCACTTTCGATAAAGGAGCAATGCTCGTCGCCGAGAATCTCGGGGTACGCACTGCACAGCTTGTCGAGCATCGGTGCCGATAATTCTCGAAAGACCATTCCATCGGGCAAGGAGATCGAATGCAAGTCGTCGAACGCTGCTGCAAAAAAGCAGCAGACGTTGGCGTTGGCAAAGCGACGCATTGCCCGGTAGGGCAGGTAGCTGAAAAGTGAAACGACATTCATCAATGGCAGCATCCACTGGTACAACTTTCGCCCGATCCACCGCTTGATCGCGACGCGGTTCGAGTGGGAGGAGCGGCGTAGCTGGACACTGGTTGCGCACTTGGCTGGTAGTCATTTGCGAGGTCAACATCGGTGTTGTACTGGATGTTGGATGCGGCTTGAGCCACATAGCTGTCCATCGACGATGCGTCTTCCGTTTTCGCTACCCACGGCAGCCGACCGGTAGCGCAACCGGTCGTGGAAACTAGAAGGCATCCCAGAGTGAGAAGCATTGCGATTCGTTTTGCTTTCGTGTTCATTTTGACAATCCATGTCATTCAAGAGATTAAAAGGGCGGGGACGGCGTGTCTTTAGATTGCGAACGAGCCGCAATTTTCGAGGACACCGCCCCCGCGTTTTTTAGTTGGGAGTGTGGGAAGTGGGAGTGAAGGAGCCTAAATGCTCCCGACCCCTAGCTCCCAACTCCCCATCTTTTTTTCTATCGTAGTGTTGGCGCACTGACTCCTTGTTGTGCGAGAACGGCCAACCATTTTTGAGGTTCAGCGGCAATCTTCTTTGCGCATCCAGGGCAGCAGATATAGATTGCTTTTCCAGCAGCATCAACTTTGTAGGGACCGCCCATCGCATCGAGCGGCTCATCCATCACCGGGCATTTCTTCTGGGCGGCGATGAAAGGAGCGTCGGCTGCCGACACTTTGAAAATCCCTTCGCGAACTTCCTCAGTCCCAGCCGGAACACTCCCACTCTCCGTGTCTCCCACTCTCCCAACCTGGTCCCCATAAACCATGGCCAGGTACTTGGCAGGCTCGGCTTCGATCTTCTTGATGCAGCCTTTGCAGCACAGATAGATCGGCTTGTCGCCAACTGTCACTTTGATTGGTGTGCCCATGCCTCCAAGCGGCTCATCCATGACGGGGCACACCTTCTGTGCCGCGATTGCGTCGGCATCGGCAGCAGTGGAAGTCGTAACCGTGATCTGCGGACGTCCCGCAGCGTACTTGGCTGGATCAGCTTTGACGGCGTTCACACAGCCGGCACAGCACACGAACACACGTTGTCCGTCGACATCGACCGCAACAGGGTCGCCCATGCTTCCGAGCGGTTTGCCGCTGACCGGACAAATTTTCTGACGCGCGATAGCGGCGGCAGCCAGTTGGATTTCACTTGCCGGGACGGTCGCAACTTCATTGAGCGCAATGGTTTGTCCGCGAGTTGCGGAGATGCCGACTATTTGAACTTCGACTTCGATTTGTCTGCCAGCGAGTTGAGACAGATTGACCGGTGCGGTTAGCCCACCTTTTCCATCCGGCAATAGATCGTAGCGATATCGCTTGGCGTTTCCTTCGATTCGCAGTGAGGCGGCGCCGCGCCCCTGATCGACGGATACGGGCTGTCCACTTTGGTCAAAGACGAACATCCGGATGCCGCCTTGAGAAACCACAGTTTCGAGTTGAACACCACCGGCTTGCTTCAGGGAACCACCGTGAGGCCCGGCTGCCGGATTGGCCAACTGAGCGGTCGCTGTTTGGCTCGGCATCGCGTGGTTGTGACCAGCATGATTGTGCTGGGCACTGGCGGAAGACGCCGAAGCGACGGCGATGAGTGCGGCAGTGAGTAAGATTTTGCGTTTCATAGTTTAGAACTCCGTTGGTGTTTCACGACCAATCCGTTCGGTCGCGTTGTTCTATGGTTGTGGGTTAGATGCTCGGTCGAGTTGTTTTCTTCACGAGCTTTTTGAAAAAAATTGGGAGTTGGGAGTTTAGGCCGGCAAGATGGCTAAGTCGTTGTTCACTCCCACCTCCGCCAATCCCATCTCCCCCTCGTCTTCAAATAATTCATCTTGAAATCCGAACCGCATCTTGAACTCCAGATATGCTGAGTACAGCGTCGGCACGATGAATGATGTCACTGGCTCAGCCAACATGCCACCAAATACCGGAATCGCCATCGCGCGGGCCACGTCAGCTCCGCGACCGGTCGCGATAAGCACGGGAATGAGTGCTGCAAGCGTTGTGACCGTCGTCATCATGCACGGACGGATGCGTTTCAATCCGGCTTCGTAGACGGTGTCGCGGATGTCTTGAACGCTCGTGATTTTGCGTCTTTGCAGAAGCTGGTGAATGTAGGTCGCCATCACGACACCATCGTCGACGGCCAAACCGAATAGCGCGATGAAACCAACCCAAACAGCCGTATTCAATTCAACCTCCATCCACGCCACTAGAATCATTCCGCCCGCGAACGCGACCGGGATACCCGTAAAGACTGCCATCGCGATCGGCAAATTGCGAAACTCCATGTAGATCAACAGCAGGTTGATCAGAATCACAAACGGGATGATCCACATCAAACGTAAGTTCGCTTCGATCTGGTTGCGAAAGCTGCCGACGGATTCCAGCGAATAGCCGGTCGGCAACGTCAGCCGATTGGGATTGGACACCGGAAGCAGTTGTGCCTT
This sequence comes from Pirellulales bacterium, assembly GCA_038256795.1. Classification (GTDB taxonomy): domain Bacteria; phylum Planctomycetota; class Planctomycetia; order Pirellulales; family Pirellulaceae; genus JBBSJZ01. The sequence continues at coordinate 3,037 of JBBSJZ010000240.1, forward strand.
GCGAAGCTGTTCTTCAATGGCTGCAACCGACTCTAAATCACCGGCAGCGCCATTGGACATGAACGCGACGTGCGCCACCAATCGCCCGTTCTCGCTATTGATCGCTCCTGGACCCCAAGTCGTCTCCAACGTGGCCAACTCTTCGAGCGGAACCACCGCTCCACTGTGCGTTACCACTGGAAGTCGTGACAACTGGTCGATACGTTCGCGAAGGTCACGGTTGTACCGCAGCCGTACCGGATAACGCTCGCGACCTTCCACCGTTTTGATCAAGTTCATGCCGCCCAGCGCGGTTTCGATGACCTGATTGACCATCGAAGCACTCATGCCGTAGCGTGAAGCGGCATCGCGGTTGACCGTGAACTCAATGTAGGGCTTCCCCAGAACGATGTCTGGATTGACCGTTCCTGCGTTCACATACGACGACTTCTTGAGTTGCGCCGCGACATCCATCGCCGCGCTCGCCAGCGTCTTCAAGTCATCACCGTAGACACGAATGGCCATCGGAGCCTTGATGCCGGATTGCAACATCACGACGCGGCCTTCGATCGGCTGCAATGCCGCCGCCGGAGTGACACCGGGCAGAGTTGCGACGCGATTGATTTCGTCCCACACATCGCGTGCGGTGACGCCTTCTCGCCATTCGCTCTCTGGCTTGAGCATGACGTAGGTTTCAACCATCGCCGCCGGTGCCGGATCGAGAGCCGATTCGACACGTCCAATTTTTCCCATCACGTCTTTGACTTCAGGGATCTGGCCGATCAATACGTCTTGCGTTTGAAGTACCTGCATCGCCTGCGAAAAACTGGCCGCTGGGTAGAGCGTCGGCATGTAGAACCAACTGCCTTCGTCCAACGCAATCCAGTCGTCACTTTGCAGTCCAGTAAAGACATGCTTGGCATCGACGTAGCCTGGGAAATCATTCAGTTCCGCGCCAAACACGCGGGCGACCTTCTCGACCGGATGCAAGATCATCGGCATGCCGAAGAACGCACCGACCCCGACGAACAGCAAGAGCACAGGGAACGATAACGCGAACGCTTTATGCTGCAGCGCGTGTTTCAATCGGGCCGCATAGATCCAGTGTATGAGTCGGCTGGTCGGAATCTCTTCGATGGGGCGTATGCGTTCGCGCAGCAGTTGCCATCCGAATACGAATGCGAGCAGTCCGGCTGACACGGTAATGATCCAGTGATCGATACCGAAATGACTTGCGAGATTGTCGCCCCACATGAAGTGCGAAGTCGCGGCTAGCAACCCGGCGAACGATAGTCCCGACGCAAGTGCCGTCCACTTGCGATAGTTCGCGCTTTTCAGAAACAGACGACTCAACGCGGGTACGAGCGTGACAGCGGTGATCATTGCCGCAGCGATCGCAAACGTCTTGGTATACGCAAGGGGAGAGAACAACCGGTAGTCGCGTCCAGTTAGGAAAAACACTGGCAAAAAGCTCACGATTGTCGTTGCTACCGCGGTCACGACAGCCGGCGCGACTTCGATCGTTGCTTCGTAGACGATTTCGCTACGCTTCTTAGTGGAGGAGTTGGCAGTTGTGAGTGAAGGAGATTGATGCATACTCTTACCGCCCGGATCCCCACTCCCAACTGCACGTTCCCAGTCCGCTAAATGTTGATAGATGTTCTCCGAGACTATGATCCCCATGTCGACCATGGTGCCGATGGCAATTGCGATTCCGGCGAGCGACATGATATTCGAGCCGACGCCGACGACGTGCATGGCGATGAACGACATCAGCACCGCTGCAGGTAGGCAAATCGCCACGACGAAGCTGCTGCGAATGTGCAGCAAGAACAGCACGATGATGATCGCCGTGATGATGATCTCGTCACGAAGGGCGTGGGTTAGCGTCGCCATCGTCTCGTCGATCAGACCACTTCGATCGTACACGGCGTTTAGCTTGACGCCCTTCAATGCTGGTTCGATCGCCGCGATCTTCGCTTTGACCCGATCAATGACGACGCGCGGGTTTTCACCGTATCGCATGACGACGACGCCGCCCACCGCTTCGACCCCATTCAGATCCAATGCACCTCGTCGAAAATCGGGGCCAAGCTGCACGGCGGCTACGTCGCGGACACGAACCGGAACACCTTCTCGCTGGAGGATGACGGTGTCTTCGATATCACGAATCGCTTTCCCCGTGTCACCGTCCGTTCCCAGAAAGCCCTTGCCGCGAACGATGTACTCCATCCCTGTGGTTTCAACTGTCTTGGCACCCACATCGACGTTGGACCCTTTAATTGCCATCGCCAACTTGTCGAGCGATATGTCATGGAATCGCAGTTTGTCTGGATCGACCTCGATCTGGTATTGCCGCACGTAGCCACCAATCGACGCGACCTCGCTGACCCCTTCGACAGCTTGCAATTCATACTTCACAACGAAGTCTTGCAGACTACGAAGCTCCGCCAAGTTCATGCCTTCCGGCGGTGGCTGGAGCGTGTAGTAGTAGACTTGCCCGAGTCCCGTCGCATCAGGACCAAGGGTTGGCACGACGCCATCAGGAAGCTGTGCGGCTGCGGCACCAAGTTGTTCTGACACACGGCTGCGCGCCCAATAGAAATCAATTTCGTCTTTGAAAGTGACTTGCACAAAGCTGTAGCCAAACATGCTCTTGCCGCGAACTGATTCGGCTCCGGGAACAGCGAGCAGTGATACGCTCAGCGGGTACGTGACTTGGTCTTCGATATCTTTGGGAGATCGCCCCGGCCACGGCGTGAGCACGATGACTTGGTTTTCACCAACATTGGGGATCGCATCGATCGGAACGGCCTTGAAAGCGAACCAACCACCAACGCTCAATCCAATCGCCAGTAGGATGACGAGCCAAGGTTCTTTAACGCAAAAACGGATGATGATATTTAGCATGGTGCAGACTCCTAATCTCGTGTTTGTGCAATAGAAGTCGCTTGCTCAGCATCGAGAGCCATGTCGCGAACCAACTCGCCGCAGCGGAGCATTTCCGCACCCCAATAAGGATTCGCTAATTCGCCGTTTGGTTGCATCCAGTCGCCACCGCCACCCGGAACCATCGGGCAATAAAAGTGTTTCAGTGCCTTCGATGTTTTTTCGCCGCGTGCCACGGCGGCCGCACGTAACATCGCGTGACTCACTCCACGATAAGCTTCGCGCGAAGCCACAAGCGAACCATCCATGCGATCCGCACCGCGACGTGCTTTCGCAAATTCCCTCTGGGCTAAGTCTGGGACTTCGGCGGACATCTCTAATTTCGATAGTGCTGCAAGCAGCGTGTTGATCGCTACCGGCGGCGGCGTTTGGTCGGCTGCCATCGCGCATTGGATCTCGAAGTAAGCATCGTAAGCTCGGTCGATTTCGCGTCCTGCGTCGCCAGCCAACATCCGCGGAACGCTACTTGGTAGTTGCAACGGTCCCGGCGAATAGCTGGGCGCTTTACTCGGGTCCATCAAGGACGGGTTACCGGCAAGCTGCATTTGCGAATCGATCAAGAAGTTGCCGTGTGTGGCAACTGTCTCGCCTGCTGCGAGTCCTTCGATGATGACGGCCTCAGTGTCGCTCATGGGGCCAACGGTGACTCGCCGAATCTCGAATCGGCCCGGCTCAGTTTCAACATAAAGAACGGCGTTATTGCCATTGAGAAGGACTGCGTCGCGCGGCACCGCAACAACGTGCTGCTCTGGAAGCGGGTCAGTGGCGTAACCCAGTTGGCTCGTTGCGACCAAGTCCATGCCACACAGTGGACACGTTCCCGCCTCGTCGCGTATCACCTGCGGGTGCATCGGACTGATGAACTTGCCCGCCAGCGCTGGATCGTACACCACGTCAGTTGGCACGGCGGGAACGCGAATGCGAGCCGTCGCGTAATCGCCGGGTCGCAACTTACCGTCGTAGTTCATGACTTCGACACGAACTTGGACAGTACGTGTCACCGGGTGGACGGTGGGGTCAATGAATGCAACACGTCCCGTAAACACTTCACCCGGCATCGACTGGATCTCAGCTTCCACTTGTTGACCGAAACGAACGGATGCTGCGTCGTCAGGAAACAAGTCCAACATCATCCACACCGACGTCAGGTCCGCGATGCGATAAATCTTCTGGCCGGTTTTGACGTAGTCGCCTTCGACGGCCGCCTTCTCTAAAACCGTTCCTGTTTGAGGAGACTTGATGCGGATGCGGGACTGTGGCTTGCCGCTCTTCTTTAAGTCAGCAATTTGGCCATCGGTCATGCCAAGCTCGCCGAGGTTCTCTTCGGCCATTGCCCGCAGGTCGGAATTATTCAGACTGAATCGTCCAACTGACTTGCTATCCAAACTGGCGATGTATTCGGTTTGTGCGGAGTACAACTTGGGGCTGTAGATCAGCGCCAAATCGTCGCCTTCGTTGACTTTCACACCGACATAATCCGCGTAAAGTTCTTCCAAGCGTCCGTCGATGTACGCCGAGATTGTCGATAGACGACTTTCGTCAAAGTCGATGGAACCGATGGTGCGAATGGTTCGATTGACTTCGCCCTGTTTACTTTGGGCAGTTTGAATGCCGACCAACCGACGAGCCGACGACTCAATCGTCACTGAAATGCCATCGCCACCACCACCGCCGGTCGCTTCGACGAGTTCCATTGCACACACGGGACAGCGTCCTGGCTCCGTCGAAGGCGGAGTACACATCATCGGACAGATGTATCGTTTTTCCTGGCCAACACCTGCATCCGCAACCGCTTCGCCTTGCCCGCCACCGAAGAAACCGTTTGCGGTAATCCATTCGGAGCGTTGAGCGAAACCGATCATGACCAAGATCGTTGCCGCAACCACAACAATGGCAGCGGCGTTCACGCCAACACGTATCAGCCAACCTAAACCACCGAACTTGGCCTCAGCGGCGGGTGGAGGGATCGCGGGGGCGGCACTCGATACGGGCTCAGTCGTTACTACCTCGTCGGACGCGTGCTCGGTCGAACGTGTTGTGGCGATCTGGTCAGGCTCGATTTCTATGTTTGGTCTTTCTGTTTTCATGGTGGATGCCTCCCCATTGATAAATTTGGTTTTGGATTGCTAGAGCAAGTGGTAGCGAAAGTCGCGAAGACCTTCGGCAGCCCGAAACGCTTGCTGTGTGGACGCGCATTGTGGAACGCGCGTGAAACTGCCTAAGCAGACGCAATCACAGTCGCCAAATACAGAGCTGTATTTGAGAGAAGTGTGGCGGCGAAGAAACATCACCACTGCCGACGACACGTGGCGTTCGTGGGACCGCATCACCCAATATCGTTGCCAAGTCCGCGAAGCGAATGGCGACTGAATTACGTTGCTCGATGGTTCGCCGCACCGGTGACGAATCACCCAAGGGCTGACTTCGGAAACCGCAATGGCATCCCGAAGTGACTTCATCGTGTTCCGGAATCGATTGTTCGACTAACGACGATTCAGACGACCCCGTACAGCAACTAACGGTTGAACCTACCTTCGAGCCACCGCCGCAGCAACAACATATCACTTCCGGCCAGGGGACTTCGCAGCAACCACAGTCTACGCACAGCAAGGTGGAAGCGCAGCAA
>JBBSJZ010000241.1:0-8572 GCA_038256795.1 Pirellulales bacterium
CCAGGGTCTGGGTGCCGGAGTGTTGTTCCAATTTTAAATGGTCGCGGGCATCGCGCGGTTGGGGTAGACTGATTTAGTACGCGTACCACTCCCTCCTCGCGAAGTATCGTTCGTGAATGCTCCCGCCCACCGTCGTTTGGCTGTTACCGTTGCGCTGGTGATGCTGTTGTCGCAGTCATTTTTGGTTGCGGCCGACTCGTTGCCGATGGGCTCGGAATCGACGACGGGTGACGAAATTGGGCAGCGGCGATTTTTCGAGAGTCGCATCCGGCCGTTGCTGATCGAGCGATGTTACGAGTGTCACGCAGCGGATCGTACCGAAGGCGGACTGCGGCTGGACTTGGCCGAGTCGCTATCGATTGGCGGTGACAGCGGCGCGATCGTGGTTCCAGGCCAGCCCGATGGCAGTTTGCTTGTCGCAGCGATTCGATATGAGGGGCTCGAGATGCCGCCCGACGCGCCGCTGTCAAAACAAGAAATATCCGACATCAACACCTGGATCGCTCAGGGCGCCTTTTGGCCACTGACCGAATCGGTTGATCATCACGAGGGGGATGGCCAAGCTTGGTGGGCGGCGGCGCCGATTGATCCGGGCGATGTGCCCGAACCACTCTCCACAACGGACTCGTTGTCGGCAATCGATCGTTACATTGATGCGGAACTTAGCGAACATGGGTTGTCGCGGGCACCGAGGACGGATCGAGCTCGATTGATCCGTCGCTTGTCGTATGATCTACACGGTTTACCGCCGCAGCCTGAGGCGATCGCCGACTTTGTGAATGATCCGTCGACGGATGCTTACGAGCGATTAGTCGATTCCATGTTGGCTGATCCTGCCTACGGCGAACGAATGGCCCGCTTGTGGCTTGACGTGGTGCGCTACGCTGATTCGGACGGTTGGCGTCAAGACGCGTTGCGGCCGCAAGCGTGGCGGTATCGCCAATTCGTTACCGACGCCTTCAATGCAAAAATGCCCTACGATCGTTTCGTCGCCTTGCAATTGGCGGGTGACGAACTTCAGCCCCGGGACGAACAATCGCTCGCCGCAGTCCACTTCATGAGACTGGGCATTTACGAATTCAATCAGCGCGATGCCGAAGGCCAGTGGCAAAACATCGTTGACGAAATCACGGACGTGACGGCCGACGTGTTCCTGGCGACGGGATTAGCGTGCGCGAAGTGTCACGACCACAAATTCGATCCGATCTCTCGAGCCGATTACTTCCGTTTGCGAAGCGTATTCGAGCCGGTGTTGTTCATCGATCGTCAACCGCGTTCGAACACGAACGATGCGGCGACTCGCAAACGCATTGAGACGCTGTTGGCAGAATTGCGTGACGTCGAAGCGGATGACGTGATCCGCCTCGGCGATAACCAAATCGATCGTTTTCCGGTCGAGATACAAGCGATGTATCGGAAGTCGCCGGAGCAGCGTACGAGTTACGAGCACCAGATGGCGTACATGCTCAATCGCCAAATTTATGACGAGGGACTCAGCGGCGGCCAAATTTCCAAGGCACTCGGCAAAGAACGGTTCGCCCGCCGTGAGGCGATTCGCAGCGAGCTCAGTTCACTCGGTGCGGACCCGTACGCGGACGCCGACCTGCTATCACTCGTGGACGCGTCTGGCGAGATTCGATTGACGCGATTGCCGGGGCGCGACCAGGGTGCATCGTTCGAACCGGCGGCACCGTCGGTTTTCGGCGGCCAGCCACTACAGAGCACGCCGCCGGTGGACTCGCCGATGTCGAGCGGTCGGCGAACGGCGCTCGCGAATTGGATCACTTCGCCAGACAATCCGATCACGTCGCGAGTGATGGTGAATCGCTTGTGGCAGTACTTGTTCGATACCGGACTGGTGGCCAGTCCGAATGATTTTGGTCGACTGGGCGAAGTGCCCTCGCACCCGCAATTGCTAGACTACTTGGCAAAGCGTTTCATCGATTCCGGCTGGGACATCCAAGCGATCCAGCGCGAGATGGTTCTGAGCGAAACATACCAGCAATCGGCGGTGCATCCCGATCGTGAGCACGCGATGACGATCGACGCGGGCAATCGTTGGTTATGGCACAAGACGGTGCGGCGATTGGATGCCGAGCAATACCGTGACTCGTTACTTGTCGCGATGGGAAAATTGGTGGACCACGTCGGTGGCCCGAGTATTGACGGTACCGCAGGACGTCGATCGTTGTACTTGCGGCGGTACCGAAACCGCAGCGACGAGATGCTCGCGGCGCTCGATGCGCCACCGGGGATCGTCGGTACGGCCAAACGCGATGTCACGACGACGGCGACCCAGTCGCTGCTGATGCTCAACAGTCCGCGGGTGTTGAATGTGGCGGCGGAATTCGCAGCGCGAGTGCGTGGTCAAATCGAATCCTCCAAGACCAGTGCCACACGGACGCCGCACGCTAGCGAAAAGTTCGCGACGGAAAACGAGAGCGGTGCCTTTGTCGCATGCGCTACTCGAATGTTGACGGGATTGCCGCCGGATGACACGCTCGTCGCGTTGTTGTCGCCGCTCGTTTGCACGGGTGCTCAAGGCGAAGTCGACGCGTGTCACGTGCTGCTCAATGGTAACGCGTTCTTGTTTGTGGACTAACGAAACATGAAGCCCAACGAATCACGTCTCTGTCGCGTCGCCGGTGTTCCGCATGTCCAATATGCGACCGACCGCCGCAGTTTTTTGGCCACCTCGGGTGCGGGATTCGGCGCGGTGGCGCTCAACGCCATGCTGAGTGAGTCGGCACAGTCGGCTTCGGTGGCATCTTTTCCAGGGTTGCATCACGCGGCACGGGCGAAGAGCGTCATCTTCTTGTTCATGGAAGGCGGGCCGAGCCAACTCGATTCATTCGATCGCAAGCCGCTCGTCAATCGACTCGCGGGACAACCGTTGCCGTCGAGTTTCAAAGAGCCACTAACCGCGATGGGCGAAAAGAATTCGCCGTTGTTGGCGAGTCAACGTAAGTGGGCGAGGTACGGCGAGAGCGGATTGGAGATCAGCGACTGGTTTCCGCATGTTGCCCAGCACGCGGATGATCTCGCCGTGATCCGTTCCTGTTACGGCGAAGGCATCAATCACTCCGGCGGTTGCAACTTGATGAACACCGGCAGCATCCTCGGTGGTCGACCCTCACTCGGGGCCTGGGTCACGTATGGACTAGGGACCGAAAACCAAGATCTTCCCGCCTTCGTGGTGATGAAGGACAAGCGAGCCGAGGGAACGAACGGCGTGCGCAGTTGGGGGCCAGGGTTTCTACCGGCAACGTTCCAGGGAACTCCGGTCGGTGATGGGCCTGGCGATGAGCCCATTGCGAACTTGACGTTGCCCAAGGGGGTGACCATGGATCAACAACTCGAGAAGCTGAAATTGATTCGCCAGATCAACGAGGCTCATTTCGCTCGGCTGCCCGATGTCTCGACGCTTGACGCCAGGATTCGCTCTTACGAGTTAGCGTATCGGATGCAAAGTGCTGCGCCCGAAGCTGTCGATCTGTCGCGTGAGACGGCTGAGACCAAGCAGCTCTACGGGCTGGACGATCAACGAACCCAGGCGTACGGAAACATGTGTCTATTGGCGCGACGCATGGTCGAGCGCGGGGTGCGATTCATTCAACTGTACAGCGGCACCGGTAGTGGCTGGGACGCACACGCCAACATCGAAAGCAATCACGGCACGAATTGCGGCGCCGTCGACCGACCGATCGCCGGATTGCTCGCGGACCTCAAACGACGCGGGCTACTCGACCAGACGCTCGTCGTCTGGGGCGGCGAGTTCGGGCGCACACCGATGAGCGAGAAGGGCAACGGTCGCGACCACAACCCGAGCGGTTTTACCATGTGGATGGCGGGCGGCGGCGTTCGCGGCGGCCAAGCGATCGGTGCGACTGACGAAGTCGGACTGTACGCCGTCGAAGAGCGGGCGCACATTCACGACATCCACGCCAGTATCCTGCACCTGATGGGCGTCGATCGGCTCAAACTATCCTACAACCACCAAGGCCGACTGGAACGACCAACAGTCAACGAAGGCAAAATGATCGAAAAACTCGTCACCTAGTTGTGTGAACCTCGTTCCCCGGGCCCGCCTGGGAACGCACTGCGTCCGAGGCTCCCGCCTCACCGCTATCGATTTCGCCATCGTGTTCAAATTCGCGCGAGCGAATCTCGATCGGATGGCGAACACGCTCCAAACGCCGAAAGGTTTTCTCTTGTACATTAGGTGGGGAATGGATTAGTGTTCCGTACCCATCCGATCAACCTTTTCTCCGACGAAACCGACGTTGCCTTCGCCCTCGCACCCCAGCCACGTTTCGACCGAGTCCTGGTCGACCCGAATTGCTGAGCGGTACCATGTCCGATTATCCGCCGAGCTCGTCGATTGGTTCGATGCTGGGCTGTGGATGCGTCAGGGACATGGCGAGTATCGTGAACCCATTCCGCCCGCGGATCTGATCGAGAAGTTTCCGGAGGCGATTTGGCCAGGCTTGATGCCGCCCGATTTCTTGCCGGTACTCGGCAATATGGCGGGTGATTGGCTCTGCATGCGATTGGGGCAACACGGCGAAGTCGCTGAATTCGTCCAGTGGTATCACGGCGGCGGCGATTGGCTTCCCTGGGGGCATACGCTTGCCCAGGCGATCGCGTTTGATGCGGCCAGCCAACACTTGCCTGGCAACTCTCGGCGGCACGCGATCCCCGCAGAACCGATGCGAGCTGAAGGTGCGACCGGCAATGACCCACTTTTGGAATGGGCGATCCAGCGGTTACCCGCCGGCTTCGAACAACAGCTCATCGGCGGACCCGACATGGATGGCGAGCGACTCGCCGAACAAATGATCGCCGCTGGAGTCGCCGAAGTTGCAGTCCAAAGCGAGTGGATCCAGCGATTGTTATCGGACCCGGAGCTTTCACAGCTCGACACAGACGCCAAGGCGGCTCAGCGGTGGGGTGTGTCCAGGCAACAATTCAATGCGTGGATGTTTGACACCGAGTCCATCCCGGCTGAGGTGCGGACGAAGTTTCTCGCTGATCGTCGTCCGTTTCAGGACTGGGAGTCTGCGGCGCGGCGCTGCACGCGAGTCGTCGAGATCGCGCCCCACTTGGCCTGGGGGTGGGACCTACTCGGCTACGACGCCATGCGACGCAGTGAATTCCAGCAGGCCGCCAAGCATTTCGCTATCGGCTTGACGCGTTCAGTCTTCACCGACCAATCGATTCGGTTCCGAACGCATTGGAAGACCGATCACGCCGCGAAGTTTTCTGCGGCGATGTTGCAGGAATTGCTGCAATCGGGGCGAGTGTCCGAGAAGTCGCTTGCCGGTCAATACGAAGCGGAGTATCTGCGAGCACTGTGTGCCGACGAGGATTCTCGCCAAGAATGGGTGACCGAGTATTGGCTGGGGCGATCGGATCGTTCGGCATTGGCGGGTGATTATGCTGCAGCGTTTGATGAGGCGTATGCTGCCGGTTGGGATCTCGGCGCTCCGTCGCTTCCCGCCTATGGATCGGTGCTGGATCGATTGGTCGATTTAGCTGTACGAGCGGGTGATGCGGCGCGGGCGGAACTGGCCCGGACGCATCGAAGTTGCCTTCGCGATCGACTCGGAATTTAGACATATGGCTGATATCGTTTGGCACGACCACAGCGTCTCGCGAGAGGCTCGCGAACAGCGGTTGAAACAGCGAGGCGTGGTCGTGTGGATGACTGGGCTTTCCGGTTGCGGCAAGAGCACGATTGCCAACGCCCTGGACACGATGCTTCATGAAGCCGGCGCAGCAACAATGTTGCTCGACGGTGATAACATTCGCCACGGATTGTGCTCGCCGCCGGAGCGGTTGATCGCTGAGCATGGCGAAGAGTTCGCGAAGCGATTCGGACTCGGGTTTGGGCCGCTGGACCGCGAAGAAAATATTCGCCGCATTGGCAGCGTCGCCGGGTTGATGGCTGCGGCGGGCTTAATCGTCGTGACCGCGTTCGTCAGCCCCTATCGCGCGGACCGGGATCGCGCGCGTCGGCTCGTCGCGGTTGGCGGTCGCGCCGACGACTTCCTCGAAGTGTTCGTCGATACGCCACTCGCCGTCTGTGAAAGGCGTGACCCCAAGGGCTTGTACAAGAAGGCGAGAGCCGGCGAGATCAAGCACTTTACGGGTATCAGCGACCCGTATGAGGCGCCTGAGTCACCAGAAATTCATCTTCGCGGGGGCGAGGATCTCACGCCCAGCCAGCAAGCAACCGAGATTTTCGCCGAACTCCGTCGCCGCAGCGTTCTCGGCTGAGTTGATGGGGCGGCAAAGCCGAACTCAGGATTTTCGGTCGAGATGTTTAACTTTATCGGGAAAACACCGTAATTGTCATTCTGTGCGCCAGCACCGAATTTGGCGTTGCGTCCCCGGCCGGCAAGGGTAAACTAACGGCCTCAAAGAAAGACTAGAGACGACCCGGAACAGATAAAAAGCACGAATGACGATCTCGAAAGAACGTAAAACCGAGGTAATTGGCGAGTTCCAGCACGAAGCGAACGACACGGGTTCACCCGAGGTCCAGATCGCGATTCTGACGGAGCGTATCAACGGATTGACCGAGCACATGCGAACGCACCGCAAAGACTTCGCCTCGCGGCGCGGTTTGCTCGGTTTGGTGAGCCGCCGACGTCGGCTGCTCGATTATGTGCGTGGCGAGGATCCACAGCGATACCTCGACATTATTGGGAAGTTGGGCATCCGCAAGTAGCCCACTTCGAGCCGCAGCGAGCGATTGACTGGCCCATTTGGAGGTTGGTCGCCCGAGATGCGGGCGGCTCAGCAACCACGCGGTCTGGCTCTCGATCCACCAGGCTGCGGCAGACTTGTTAGCGACTGCGCCGATTTCGGCGAGCTGCGTCTGCGTGGAGATCTTTGCAACAGCGAGCTTAGCTCCCTTCGGGATGTTGGGGCTCAAGGCTGCACGTTTCCGCACTCTCTCGTCTCTCGCCGAGCATCAATTCGCCGCTTGAGTCGCCACTGGTGATTTTCTCGTGCCACGCCCGATGCGTATGCCCGCGTGGCCAACATTTGTAGTTGTGTAAGTATGTAGGTAGTGAAGGAAGGTAAATTTAAAGTGACTCCGAACAAAATTCGAGTAGAAAAGCAAATCGGACGACAAGTGTTGTCGTTCGAAACCGGCCAATTGGCCAAACAATCCGCCGGGGCCGTGATGGTCCAGTACGGCGAGACTTGTGTGTTCGTCGCGACCGCGACTGGCGCACCACGCCCAGGTATCGATTTTTTTCCGTTGACCTGTGACTACCGCGAGCGACTCGCCGCAGCCGGTAAGTTCCCCGGCGGTTTCCTCAAGCGAGAAGGGCGGCCCAGCACCAAGGAAATCTTGAGCAGCCGATTGATGGATCGTCCGATTCGTCCCTTGTTCCCAACGGGATTCAATGACGAAGTCCAAGTGCAAGCCATGGTCGTTTCCAGCGATCAGCAAAATGATGGTGACGTGCTCGCGATGAACGGTGCCGCCGCTGCGCTGCACATCAGCACCATGCCGTTCCATGGTCCGATCGGTTCGATCCGCGTCGGCAAGATCAACGGTGAATTAATCGCTTTCCCGACTCATGCTGAGCTGGAAGAGAGCGAATTGGACATGATCGTCAGCGGCTCGCGCGAGCAAGTCGCCATGATCGAAGGCTTCGCGCACGAGATGCCCGAAGACGAGATGATGGAAGCGATCCAGTTCGCTCATAAGATGATTCGCGAGATCTTGGATCTCCAAGATGAGTTGTTCCGCAAGGTCAACCCCGTCAAAACGCCGTACACACCGGCCGCTGACGATGGATTGATGAAGCGTCTGAACGATTCTTACTACGACGAGTTCCGGTCCGCGAAGCAAACCGGCAACAAGCTTGAACGAGCTGCCGGCGTACGTGCGGTTCGTGACCGTGCGATGGCCGCAGTGATTCCCGATCCGTCCGCCGCCGGTGCGATCAGCGTTAATCGGTTCAAGTCGGTATGGCATGACCTCGAAGAAAAGGTCGTTCGCGATTTGATCAGTGCCGGAACGCGGCCCGATGGTCGTGACAGCACGAGCTTGCGTCCGATTTATTGCGAAACGGACTTGCTACCTAAGGTTCACGGATCGGCGTTGTTCCAACGTGGCGAGACCCAAGCTCTCGTAACGATCGCGCTGGGTACCGCCCGCGACGAACAACGCGTCGATGGGCTGCAGGACGAGTACAGCAAGAAATTCATGCTGGATTATAACTTCCCCTCGTTCTCGGTCGGTGAATGTCGCCCGATTCGTGGACCAGGGCGTCGTGAAATCGGTCACGGTTGCTTGGCCGAGCGCAGCGTCGCTCCCGTCTTGCCCGCTGCCGAGGACTTCCCCTACACGATCCGCGTCATCAGCGACATTCTCGAGTCGAACGGCTCGAGCTCGATGGCGTCCGTGTGCGGTGCAACGCTCGGCTTGATGGCTTCGGGTGTGCCAATCAGCAATCCCGTCGCCGGCATCTCGGTGGGCCTGGTGCGTCGTTCGGAAGACGATTGGGTGCTGCTCACCGACATCCTCGGCGATGAAGATCACTTCGGC
>JBBSJZ010000242.1:0-8570 GCA_038256795.1 Pirellulales bacterium
GAACCGAACGGGCATCAGTGGTCCAGTGATGAGGGGCGATGCGGACGGGTGAGAAATATCAGCACCCGGTTCTTCCACAGTAACAGAACTTCGCGAAAAGTTAAGCGTTCGGTTCAACCAACGCTCGGTCCGCACACGTTCACATGCCAGGTGCAAAGCCCGCGAAGCGCGTTCGCTTGATCTTCGGTTTGCGTGAAGACATGGACGTCCTCGCTTGCCAGTGCGTCGAGCTCGACGGATCCGTTGCACCTCCATTCTTGCTCCCGCGTCCAGTCGAACGTTTTCCCGCGGGCCTGGAATAGGAAGCGGTCCTCGATAGGCAAGCGGTCTCGATCGCTAGGGTCGCCATAGTGGACACGCCGAATCCCGAGGCGTTCGGCCGCTGAGATGCGGATCGCAATGCCGTGGGGCTCGTAATCCCAGCGATGCAGATGCGATCGATACTGACGACGATCAAGCAATTCTGAAAGCGACACTGCCGAAAAACACACCACCGGCCAGCGTCGATCGCTGGTGCGGCACGACGCTAGCAACCGACGTCCACGAACGATCCGAACGAGCGTCTCGAAAGCCGTTCTCTCGGGGGCCACTTGGTCGACGAGCAACAGCTCATCGCGGTGCGTGTTGGTGGACTCGCCCGGCCAGGCCCCGCTCGTCCCACGCGTGCAGTGAACCAGCCAAGAACCCGATTCTCGCATCCAACCAGCCGCCGGGCATCGGTCGGATCCCGTTGAAGATTCGGGTAATGTTGTTTTCGATGATGTCCCGAGGTACCACCCGACTCCGCCAAGAGAAATGAGCGCACGGGCGATGTCGCGGTTGTGCCCGAGCACCGCGACACGCGTCGACGCATCACTCAATTCACGGATCCTTTCGCTCACGTGGTGTGCAATCTTGCCGCCCGAACGGACGCTCACCACGTCAACGCGATCACCGAGCCAAGTGACCAGCGCGTCCCGGTCGAGAATCGTCGACTTGGGTGCCATGACCATCAACTCATTCATCGCTGCCGGTGCTGGTTCACTACTCTGCATCGCTGCCGGTTGCAGCTTGTCCGCTGGTTGATCGGTTCGCAGAGTGACGCGCAACAGCGGGACTTGAAACAGTTCTGCCGCGCGTTTCGCCAACGGTTCGATCGCAGAATCGGAAGCAACCACAGCGACCGCGCCTCGCTCGCGGCAATCGAGCATCGAGCGAGAGAGGAATCGACTCACGAGGCGGTGGAGCGAGGCGTCGTGTCCGAGTCGGCTGGAAAGGATCGTGATCCAAGGTCGATCATCATCGAGCAGTTGAGGCGGCTGGATTTCGAGCGATGATCCGAAGCGACTGAGTCGCTCCCGCCGCCACCTGCCTCGTTCCACGCGTGATGGAGATCCAGCACTCACGATCGTCACGCTACTGGTCCTTATCAGCTCTCAAGACCGAAACGAAAGCCTTCTGTGGGATATTGACGCTACCGAATTGTTTCATCTTCGCTTTCCCCTTCTTTTGCTTCTCGAGCAACTTCTTCTTACGACTCACGTCGCCACCGTAGAGCTTCGCCGTTACATCTTTGCGGTAGGGTTGGATGGTCGCACGGGCGATGATTGATCCACCGATTGCGCCTTGAATCGGAATTTTGAATTGATGACGCGGGATGGCTTCGGCGAGTTGCTCACAATAATGCAGCGCCCTCGCTCGCGACTTGTCTCGGTGGACCAAGTAGGACAGCGCGTCGACGGGTTCCTTGTTGACGAGGATGTCCACCTTCACCACATCGGTGGGCCGATACTCGATCGGGACGTAGTCGAAAGACCCGTAGCCTCGCGTGATCATCTTGAGCTTTCCGTAGAAATCGAAAAGCACTTCACCGAGCGGCATTTCGCTGACCACCTCGACGCGTCCCGCGGAGAGGTAGTTCATCGTTTGGCTCTCCGAACGATGCTCACGACAGAGTTCCATTACCGGGCCAACGTACTCTTCTGGGATGAGTATTTGAGCTTTAATGTACGGCTCGGCGATCTTATGGATGGTCGATGGATCTGGCCAATAGGTTGGATTATCGACCTCGAGCGAGGAACCGTCTTGAAGCGTGATGATGTACTTCACCGACGGCGCCGAGATGACCAACCCGAGATCAAACTCACGCTGCAACCGTTCTTGGATCACATCCAAGTGGAGCAGCCCCAAAAAGCCGCAGCGAAAACCGAACCCGAGTGCCGCTGAACTGTCTTTCTCGAAGGTCAACGCAGCGTCATTGATGGCGAGTTTCTCCAGGGCCTTGGTCAGGTCCTGATACTCGTCCGTGCTCATGGGATAAACGGACGAAAACACCACCTGGCGGGCTGGCTGGTAGCCGGGGATAGGTTCCGTGGCACGGTTATCGGCAAGCGTAATCGTGTCGCCGATTTCGATGTCCTGGACCGATTTGACACCCGCGACGATGTAACCGACCTCGCCGACACTGAGTTGGTCGCGTGGCACGAGCTTGAATTGGTTGTACCCGAGTTCATCCACATTGAAGCTGCGGTCGGCGTGCATGAAGTGGATCGTGTCCTTCGGCTTGAGCGTCCCTTGCATCACGCGGCACTGCAAAATCACGCCACGGTAGGTGTCGAAGTGGGCGTCGAAGATCAAGGCCTTGAGCGGTGCATTCGGGTCACCCTGGGGCGCCGGCAAGTGCTCGACAATTCCTTCGAGAACGAGGTCGATACCGACGCCGGTCTTGGCGGAAACTGGAATCGCCGCGAAGGGGTCGAGTCCGAGATCGGCATCGATCTCCTCGCGGGCCCGATCCACGTCGGCGGCGGGTAGGTCAATCTTGTTGATGACGGGAAGCAGCGTGAGGTCATACTCGAGGGCGAGATAGAGATTTGCGACCGTTTGCGCCTCAACGCCTTGCGATGCGTCAACGACGATTAGCGCTCCTTCACAAGCCATCAGTGATCGTCTCACCTCGTGAGAAAAATCGACGTGGCCCGGCGTATCAATGAGATTGAGGAGATAGTCATGGCCATCCGCGGCTCGATAATTGAGCGTGACCGTGTTGCTCTTGATTGTGATCCCACGTTCACGTTCGATGTCCATCGAGTCGAGCATCTGGTCATGAAAATCTCGCTGCGAAATTCCACCACAAGCC
Source organism: Pirellulales bacterium (assembly GCA_038256795.1). GTDB lineage: Bacteria > Planctomycetota > Planctomycetia > Pirellulales > Pirellulaceae > JBBSJZ01. The sequence goes on from JBBSJZ010000242.1 coordinate 3,119, forward strand.
TGGATCAATCGATCCGCAAGCGTCGACTTTCCGTGATCGATGTGAGCGATGATGCAAAAATTTCGGATCCGTTTCATGCTTGCGTTTCGTGCGAAAGAGGTGCCCGATGCCGCTGCTTCGGTAACCTCATGTTTAAGTGGTTGGCCAGCCGTTGTCGATGATGCGACGCATCGCGGCGAGCGTTTCCTTGCTCGCGTGGTGCTCCATGCCCTCGGCATCGAGAGCGGCGATCGTTTCACTGACCCCGAGCTTTCTCAAGAACGCCTGGACCGTTTGGTGACGGTCGCGACACTTACTCGCGAGCCGACGACCCACGGGGGTTAGCTCGATCGGACCGTACGGTTCGGTCAAGACGAGCCCATCGCGTTTCAGCCTCGCAATCGTATTATTGACCGTCGCGTGCGTGACTTCGAAGTGAGTCACCAAATCGACGGCGCGACAGACGCCCCGAGCGGTGATCGCCTCGGCGATGGCTTCGACATAATCCTCCGCTAATTCGCTCGAGTGATTCTGGCGAGTCCGTTGGTGAATTTGTTCTGTCATCTCGGATCAAGCAAATCGAGTCTTAGCAGTCTTAATCTTCAATCTACAGCGAGGGTGATCGCTTGGCTATTCCCAAACATGGCCCGCACGCCCCCCTTGCACGCGAACGGAGTACACACTAGCCTCACCGAGAGTTAGTCTGCGCTAAACTCCGTAGGCTCCGGGGATGCGTGTGCCTCGGTTGTGGCATGAGTGGATGGAGTTGTGGCATGAGTGGATGGAGGTAGTCGGATGATTCGAGACTGGGTTGGATCGACACTGCTAATGAGGTTCTGCCTGACGCTCTGTCTGGGGTGCAGTCTCGTGAGCTGCGGCGAGACGCAGCGAGACGTTGCCTCGCATGCCGGTGGCCGCCCGAGCGATGTCCAGTTGCCGATTCAGATCACGGCGACGGTCGGGATGGTCGCGGATTTGGTCCGGCAAGTCGGCGGCGATCGAGTCGCGGTAACGCAGCTCTGCGGTCCCGGCGTTGACCCGCATCTGTACAAGGCCACGCGCGACGATGTCCAGTCGATGATGAGCGCGGACATGATTTTTTACTCGGGATTGATGCTCGAGGGTAAGTTGACGGACACCCTCGTGAAAGTGGCTCGATCCAAGCCCGTGGTCGCGGTGACCGAGTCGCTCGACGAATCGGTGCTGCTCCAACCCGAGAACCTTGAAGGCCATTTCGATCCGCACGTGTGGATGGATGTCTCGGCTTGGTCGAAGTGCACGAACGTGATCCATGCGGCGTTGGTCAAGCACGACCCGGAAGGTGCGGACCTCTATCAAGCGAACAGGATTGAATTGCAGACACAGCTTGCCGGGCTCGACGAGTATGCAAAAAGATCGCTGGGCTCGATTCCGGCCGCGAGTCGAACGCTGGTGACTTCGCATGACGCCTTCAATTATTTTGGCCGGGCTTACGGCTTAGATGTTGTCGGAGTGCAGGGCATCTCGACTGAATCCGAAGCGGGGCTGCAGCAGGTCAACGACTTGGTCAAGCGATTGGTCGACCAGCAAGTCGATTCGGTGTTCGTCGAGAGCAGCGTTCCTCGCAAAAGCATTGAGGCGCTGGTCGAAGGGGCCAAGGCGAAGGGTCACGAGGTGAAGATTGGCGACAAGGAATTATTCAGCGATGCGATGGGTCGCGATGGGACATATGAGGGCACCTACATCGGCATGCTCGATCACAACGTGACCCTCGTCACGCGTGGACTCGGCGGTGACGCGCCCGAGGGCGGAATGCAGGGGAAACTCGCGAGATGACCAGTCCCTTGAGTGTCGAAGACTTAACGGTTGCCTATCACCGCAAACCGGTCATTTGGGACGTGGGGTTTGAATTGCCAGCCGGTTCATTGGTCGGGGTCGTCGGCCCCAATGGCGCCGGCAAAAGCACGCTGCTCAAAGCGGTGATGGATTTGGTGCCCCGCGCGTCCGGCCGCATCAAAATCTTTGGCGAGTCGTATCAAAACGCACGTCATCGCGTCGGCTATGTGCCGCAGCGAGAGAGCGTTGACTGGGATTTTCCGGTCGACGCGCTCGACGTCGTCACGATGGGGTTGTACAGCAAAATCGGCTGGTGCTTGCCCGTCCGCAAGCGGCACCGCGAAGCGGGAATGGAGGCGCTCCGCCGCGTCGGCATTGCCGACTTGGCACATCGCCAAATCAGCCAACTTTCCGGAGGCCAGCAACAGCGAACGTTCCTGGCTCGAGCACTCGTCCAGGACGCCGATTTGTACTTGATGGATGAACCGTTCGCCGCCGTCGATGCGTCGACGGAGAAGGCGATCGTGGAGATCTTGCGTGAACTCAACACGCGGCAAAAAACGGTGCTGGTGATCCATCACGATTTGCAAACGGTTCCCGAGTACTTTGACTATGTCCTGCTGCTGAATATGCGCGTCGTCGCGCACGGTCCGGTGAGCGAAGTGTTCACGCCTGAGAATTTGCAGAAGACTTACGGGGGCCGGCTCACGCTGCTCGATGAAGTGACTGAGGCCATGCGTCGCCGCGAGCGGGTGCTGTGATGCGAGGAATGGTTGCCGCGATCGATTCGATCGCCGCTCGCGGTGCTCAGTGGCCCGATGGGCACCAACTACGCAGCGTGCTGTTGCTCGAAGACTACAACACTCGAGTGGTCGTCTTAGGTGTCGCGATGCTTGGGATCGCGTCTGGGTTGGTGGGCAGTTTCACGCTACTGCGAAAGCGGGCGTTGATGGGCGACGCGCTCGCTCACGCGAGTTTGCCGGGGATCACCACCGCATTCATGCTGGCCACTTGGCTTGGCTACGACGGGAAATCACTGCCGCTGCTGCTGATCGGCGCGGCGGTCGGGGGGCTCGTCGGGGTCGGCTTGATCGTGCTGCTCAAATCACAAACGCGGCTGAAACAGGACACGACGCTCGGCATTGTGCTGAGCGTGTTCTTTGCCCTCGGGGTCGCGATGCTGGGGGTGATCCAGCAGATGACGAGCGGCAGCGCGGCGGGGTTGGAAACATTCATCTATGGCAAGACCGCATCGATGACGCGATTCGATGGATGGTTGATTGCGATTGCGTCGCTGATCGCCATCGGTGGTTGCGTGCTCGCTTTCAAGGAGTTCAAGCTGCTGTGTTTTGATGAAGACTTTGCGGGTTCGCGTGGTGTTCCGACGCGATTGCTCGACATGATTTTGATGGGATTGGTGGTGTTGATCACGATCGTTGGCTTGCAGGCGGTCGGACTCATCTTGATGGTCGCGTTGCTCGTGATTCCCGCTGCGGCGGCGAGGTTTTGGACCGAGTCGATGTGGCGGATGGCCGTGATCTCATCGCTGCTGGGCATGATCGGCGGCGTGCTCGGTGCGGGTGTGAGCGCTTTGTTTCCACGCTTGACATCGGGTGCGATGATCGTGCTCGTTTGCGCCGGGCTGTTCTTGCTCAGTATGGTTTTTGGTCGTTCGCGCGGGGTATTGGTTCGGCTGCTGAGGCGACGTCGGCTCAATCGCCGCGTGCATCGCGACCACCTGCTGCGCGGCATGTTCGAGAGTGGTGAAGCGGGGATCGGAGATGAAGAGGGCAGTCTGCGACCTTGGATCACGATGGATGAATTGTTGCGACGCCGTAGTTGGAGTCGACGTGAACTGCAGAAATCGATTCGCCAAGCGAGCGATGAAGGCTGGCTGCGTCGTGACAATGGCTGCATCGGATTGACCGTCGCTGGCTATGCGGAGGCCGCACGACTGACCCGGCAACATCGTTTGTGGGAATTGTTTTTGATCCATCATGCCGATGTCGCCCCCTCGCGGGTCGATCGGGATGCGGACATGATTGAACACGTACTCGAGCCAGAACTGGTCGAGGAGTTGGAGCGGTTATTGGCGCAAGAGACGATACGAATAACCGTGCCCACCAGTCCGCACTAGAGCACCAGGTGTTACCCAATCCATGAATTTAAGCTGGGAACTCGACGGTTGGATCATCTTGACGGGGGTGCTGTGCGCGGTCGCCGCGGCTCTGCTGGGCAACTTTCTGGTCTTGAGAAAGTTGAGCATGTTGGGTGATGCGGTCAGCCATGCGGTCTTACCTGGATTGGCTGCGGCTTTCTTGATCAGCAATAGTCGAAGCAGTTTGCCGATGTTCATCGGCGCCGTCGTCGTTGGCGTTTTCACGGCACTGTTCACCGAGTGGATTCGTCGTTTTGGCAAAGTGGACGAGAGCGCATCGATGGGGGTCGTCTTCACGTCGCTGTTTGCGTTGGGGTTGGTCATGATCGTCCAGGCGGCTGATCACGTCGACTTGGATGCGAGTTGTGTGCTGTACGGTGCGATCGAGATGACGCCGCTGGATACGGTCGCGGTAGCCGGTCGCCAAGTACCACGCGCGGTCGTGATGCTCGGTGTCGTGGTCGTCGCGAATGCAATTTTCGTCGCTTTGTTTTTCAAGGAACTCAAGCTGACCGCATTCGATGCGTCGTTAGCCGCGTCGATGGGTATCTCGTCGACGGCGATGCATTACGCGCTGATGGTGTTGGTGGCGATCACGGCGGTTGCGAGTTTCGAGAGCGTCGGCAATATCTTGGTCGTGGCGATGTTCATCGTTCCGCCTGCGACAGCCTACATGCTGACGGACCGCATGGTGCCAATGGTTTTGATGTCGGTCGTCATTGCTGCAGCGGGCGCCGTGCTGGGGCATCTCGCAGCGATCACTGTGCCGAGTTGGTTCGGGTTCCGTAGTACGACGACTGCGGCGATGATGGGTGTCTCCGCCGGAATGTTGTTCACGATTGCGGTGTTATTCGCGCCGCGTCACGGCATTGTGGTGAAATTGGTGCGTCGTCAAATGTTGACGATGAGCATTTTGGCGGACGATATCGTGGCCCTACTCTACCGTCGCCTGGAGCGTCAAGAATCGACAACAGCCGATACCGCGATGCTGGCGAGCGAACTCTTTTCATCGCGGCTCGCAGTGCTCGTAACGATGATCTACCTCAAGCATCGCGATCAACTGCGGCTGGATCACGGTGTTTACGAGCTCACCCATTCCGGAATGACGCGAGCTCGGAACTTGGTTCGTTCGCATCGCTTGTGGGAGCAATACTTGGTGGATGAAGTAGCCATGGACGCGTCGCGAATTCACGATAAAGCAGAACGGATGGAGCACTTCACGGATCGACCGATGCGGGACAGTCTCGACCGCCAGACGCGACACCCCGAGCGTGATCCGCACGGCAGCGTGATTCCTCGCGATGAAGTGACGCCACCCTGATGGATGGATGCTAGGTGCGTTGCCAACCAGCGACAGCGATGAGTGACCAAGCGGCGATGAATGCGAGTCCGCCGAGCGGCGTGATCATCCCAAGCCACGTTTCGCCACTCAGCACGAGCGCGTAGAGGCTGCCACAGAAGATGACGATGCCGGCGGTCGTGAGGGCCGCGGAGATCGAC
>JBBSJZ010000243.1:0-8513 GCA_038256795.1 Pirellulales bacterium
CGAGAGTCCGCTGCATAACGACCAACATTCCTTCCGCCCTGGGGATGCCCAACGCGGAATACGAGTCAAGAAGATTGCCGACGAACCCATTTCGCCAGCCGCCAGAAGTATCGCGAGATTTTGCACAGGCGCAAAGGGTATCGATGCACCGACGGCCGAGCTACACAGACTTCTTGATATCGGCGAACGAGCGGAGGTCGTAGGGGATGCCGACGTAATCGAGCACCCTGCACAAACCTCGCAACGCCACGCCAAATCCGTCCGGGCCGCTAAAACCACCGAATTGGCCGCCACCCTTGACGTGTGGTTCGAGGTCCATGAAGACACCATCGACACCGCGAGCGGTCATGCGACGATGCAACTCCGGCAGCATCGACTTCATGTCACGGAGAATCGCTTCGTGGCCGCTATCGCCGATATCCGCAGGCACGAAATGACTCAGGCTCGCTTCGTCGACGTGGTCGATCCGGCCGCTCGGTGAGGGGTCGTGGTAATCCTTGATGTGGACCCATCCGAGACTCGGCTTCATCGCCAGGTATTGCCCAAAAGTCTGGTCGGCCGTGAACCCCTGCGTGACAATGTTCGCGGCATCAAAGATTGTCAACATCGCCGGATGGCTCACGCGGCTGGCGATCTTGGCGAGCAATTCACCGGTTTGTCCGACCAGGTTCGCTTCCACTTCGAGCCCGAACGTCAATCCCCGCTTGTCGCAAGCGTCCGCGATCTGGCCGAGTTGGTCACAAACTTGATCGAGGTGCTCATCCGGCGATGTGCCTTTGGGATGGTAGAACGCGAAGCCACGAATCAATTTGGCACCAAATGCCTCGGCGCGATCGCACGCGGTGGAAACGTCTTCCGCTAGATATTGATTGAACGGCACGTAACGATTCTTGGTGCCGTCGTCGACGTCCATCAACTTCACCTTGCCGATCGGCGATCCGATACTGCTGCACTTCAGTCCGTAATCCGACTGCATCCGCACCAGCCCGGCGATTTCGTCGTCCGTGAGCTGCATCACGTTCTTGATGCCATTACCGGCGTCGATGAAGCGGATCGAGTAGTACTTCAGCCCGAGTGCCGCGAAGGCCACGTATTGCTGGATCGCGGTTTTATCGTTGGCAGCTTCGTCAGCAAAACCGCTGAGCAGAACAGGTGTCGTCATGGTGGTCGCCGTCAATCGTGGGGGGAGTGGCTGTTTACTCGCTGGGGAACTGGACCAAGATGTTACTGTTTAACCCGCCGCGCGGGGTCCAGCGACTTTGCACGGTGGCCTGACGAGGCTTTACGACCGCGAGAAAGTCGTCCATGATTCGGTTCGTGACCGCTTCGTAGAAAATGCCCTCATTGCGAAACGCCTGCAGGTACATCTTCAAACTCTTGAGTTCGACGCACACCTGGTCGGGCACGTACGTGAAAACGATCGTTCCGTAATCGGGCTGGCCCGTTTTCGGACACACCGATGTGAACTCGGGGCAATGATGCTCGATGGTGAAATGACGACCCGGAGCGGGGTTCTCAAACACTTCCAACAACTCGCGAAATGAACTCGCGTCACTCACTTGATTACGCCTCCTCAGGCTAAATTCGTACGACGATCTCAATGAAGTTTCCAGGAATCGATCCCGCCGAATCCTCATCCGGTTCAACCCCCGGATTGTCGCACGGCTTGGCAAAACCGACCAGGGGGACGCTCCCCGTTCACGACGCGGACAATTCGGAAAATCGTCCGTTTTTGCGGATCTCGGAAACTTTCACGAGTCGCCAAGGCGAAGGCACATTGACGGGCACCGAAAGCTTTTTCATCCGCACGACGGGTTGCAATCTCCGTTGCTGGTTCTGTGATACACCCTACGCCTCGTGGCAACCCGAAGGCGCACCGATGTCGATCGAATCGCTCGTCAACAACGCCGCTCTCTCGGGCACCGGCCACGTGGTGCTCACCGGTGGCGAACCGCTATTGCCATTGCAAACGACCGAGCTTTGCACGCGGCTTCGAGCCGCAGGCATGCATGTGACGATCGAGACCGCGGGTACGGTCGATCGAGACGCGGCGTGCGATCTGTTGTCGCTCAGCCCCAAGCTGCGGTCGAGCACTCCCGAGTCACGCCAAGAACCACGCTGGAGCAAACTGCATGAACAACGTCGGATGCCGATCGACGTGATGAGGCGATTGATCGATCGCTCAGACTCCGTTCAAGTGAAGTTCGTCGTCGATTCACCCGCCGACTTTGACGAGATCCTCGCGGTGACCGCCAATCTCGACGTGTCACCGCAAAGCGTGTGGCTGATGCCGCAAGGGATCACGACCGCCGAGCTCCAAGCCGCCGCCGAGTGGCTTCGCCCCTGGTGCATCGCCCATTCGCTAACCTATGGTGACCGAATGCAGATCCACTGGTACGGAAATCGCCGCGGGACCTGATCATGCGTTAGTGTCCAGGCTTTAGCCGCCAAGCATGAGCTACAACCACCACTATCATCAACAAAGGATTGAAATGAACCGTCTCATATTCTCTGTCACCGTCGCCGTGGCACTGCACGCTTGCGGCGCCTTTGCCCAAGAGAACGTCGCCGCAAAGATCTCGGGGATCGATCGAAGTTTATTCAGCGATCAAATCACTGCGGGCGAAAACTTCTATGAATACGCCAATCAAAAGTGGCTCGAGACCACCGAGATTCCCGGCGACGAATCCAACTACGGCATCTTCACGATGCTCGATGATGAGACCCAGGAGCAAGTCCGCGAGTTGATCGAGTCGGCGGCGGCAGCCGACAGCGCACCGGGCTCGGCTGCTCAAAAAGTGGGCGACTTGTATCGATCCGTGATGAACACCGAGGTTCGCAACCGAGCTGGCATCGAACCGCTGGAAGCACTGTTGCGTTCCATCGACGACGCGTCCTCGAAACCAGAACTCGGCAAGACGATGGGAAGCTTGCTTCGCGCCGGCATCATCGGACCACTGGCACCGTACATCTCGGTCGATGCAAAAAACAGTCAACAGTACACGGCGTACCTATCTCAATCCGGGCTGACGCTACCCGATCGCGACTACTACCTCGAGGATACGCCGGAATATGCCAAGTTGCGTGAGGAACTCGTCGCGTTCGCCAATGAGATGTTGGCTTTCGTGGACGCCGACGCTGCGGGCGATGCGATTCTCGCTCTCGAGACCAAAATCGCCACGCACCAGTGGACCAATACGGAGAATCGCGATCCCGAAAAAACGTACAACCGCATGATCCGCGATGACATCGCTCGTTCAGTCGGCGGATTCCCGTTGCCGGCCTTCGTCGAAGCTGCGGGTTTAGGCGACCGAGATGCCTTCGTCGTTAACCAGCCATCGTACTTTGAATCCATCTCAGGAATCTGGGAATCCACTTCGCTAGAGACTTGGAAGTCATACTTGAAGTTCAAGACGATCGACTCGTACGCGTCAAGCTTGAGCGAGGAGATTGAAGAACGCTCGTTTCAATTTCACGAAACGGCAATCAGTGGTGTCGACGAACAACAACCCCAATGGAAACGGGCGGTCGGGATCACGAGCAGTGTGCTCGGTGAACTCGTCGGCCAACTCTATGTAGAAAAACACTTCACGCCCAATGCCAAGGCGAGAATGAACGAGCTCGTCGAAAACTTGAAGCGGGCATTCGAGAAGCGAATCGATTCGCGCGACTGGATGGGTGCGGGAACGAAAAAACAAGCTCAGCAAAAACTGGGTCAATTCACAACAAAAATTGGCTATCCCGACAAGTGGAAGGACTACACCAAGCTCAGTATCGGCGCCGATTCAGCCGCCAAGAATTTGATCGCCGCAGCCGCTTTCGAGTACAACCGGGAACTCGATCGCCTCGATGGGCCCGTTGATCGTGACGAATGGCACATGACGCCGCAAACGATCAACGCCTACTACAATCCGACGATGAATGAAATCGTCTTTCCGGCTGCGATTTTGCAACCACCGTTCTTTAATCTGGCGGCGGATGACGCGGTCAACTATGGTGCGATCGGCGCCGTGATCGGCCACGAGCTGAGCCACGGTTTTGACGACAAAGGCAGTAAGTACGACGGCAACGGAAACCTTCGTCAATGGTGGACAGAGGACGATCGCGAAGAATTCGAGCGACGCGCCGCGGGACTGGTGAACCAGTACAACGAGTTCAAACCCGTGGCGGACATGAGCGTCAACGGCGAACTGACACTCGGCGAGAACATCGGCGATCTCGGCGGCTTGAGCGTCGCGTACGAAGCGTACCGGTTGTCGCTCGATGGCAACCAGGCGGCAGTGATCGATGAGCTAACGGGCGAACAACGATTCTTCCTCGGTTGGTCACAAATTTGGCGACGCCTGTACCGTGAACCGGAACTGCGTCGACGGTTGATCGTGGATCCACACAGCCCCAGTGAGTACCGAGTCAACGGCATCGTCCGCAACATGGATGCCTGGTATGACGCATTCAATATCAAGCCAGACGCCCCCCTGTTCCTGAAGCCGGAGGAACGCGTGCGGATTTGGTAATTTGTTACCCGCTTCAGTGACCGGACGAAGTGCTTGCCGCAGCGCGGCATCGAGATCGTGCCCACACTCCAAGCATGCGGACGAGGCCGAACACAAGGTCCGGCCCGAATTCGTGCTCGTACTCGATCCAACCCATGTTTTATCGATAACGAATACCGCCTTACAGGCTGAGTAGGGAACAGCTCAAAAATTACTTCCGCTCTGTCTCCTCTGCCCACGCTTCGTGGGGAGAGGGTTAGGGAGAGGGGCCCGTTTAAGATATCGGGAATTTATTTTTGAGCTGTCCCCAGGAGCACGAGAAAACGAGTCAGCATCAAGTCTTCGGACCTGATTTTGACGCGGATTCGAACAGTGCCGACATCGAGCTCATTCGTTTAGAGTTGTGGAGTCACTGGTTGAACATGCTGTCACTTCGCGAGCGTGGGATGCCCCATGAGCAACAATCAAGTCCATGTCTGTCCACCGTTTCACCTCGTGACGGGAGGATGAAGCTGATGGCAATGCAACGCTCCCCTCGCCCTCACGAAGGATGGGTGTAGGAAGTGCGGCGGGTTGATCAATGACCTCGGGCTGCGTCGACTCGCTATTTGAGTGATCTTCCTTGATCTTCGACCCCATCCGATCCAGCGGACTGACAATCTTCACGTCATCTCGATTGAGCACATGCGTGTAAATCATCCAAATGCTCGCCAATTCCTGCTCTGCACTCTCGACCCAAACAACGGTTGCCCCTTTCATTCCGATTCCAAATTCGACAGTCGTTCAAGGACCTCTTCGGTCGTGCGCCCCAGCGGTTCGTTTGCCGTCCGAGATTTTGCTTCTGCGATTTCTGCATCTGTAAACGGCTTTGTGAAATATCCGATTCGCTTTCCCTTGTCATCCACTATCTCGATCGCGTCGCGGGACGACTTAATTTTCAATGCTTGTTCGGCTGTGACTACAATCTGTACCATGTCGTGACCTTGGGTTTTGTGGATGCTCTATTCTACACCGCTGGATTTGGGGCCACAACGCACACGATTGCCCACGCAACTCCAACGCAAAGAGCGGGGAACCAATCGATGGTGACGGAGCGGCGTCAACGCGGTCCCAAGTGGTCAATCTACCTTCGCCGCCCGCACATCGACAACGTTCGTCGATGGTAGACTGACACAATGGATACTGTTTACCTCGAAACAACGATTGTTGGGCACATCGCAGGGCGCATTCACAGCGATCCGTTTACCGCTGCTCGGCAACGTACCACGCGTGAGTGGTGGCAGGACGCGGCTGGCGTGTACGCACTCTATGTTTCACAGCTCGTTGTCGATGAATGTTCCGGCGGTGACCCGACTGCCGCCGCGGAACGTCTCGCTGTAATTGAAACGCTACCTTTCCTCCAGACATCCGACGATGTTGATGCCCTATCCGTTGCGTTGATCGCCGCCAAGGCTGTCCCGCCTTCGGAGCCGCGAGACGCGTTTCACATCGCCATTTCGGCAGTCAATGGTGTAAACTATTTGTTGACGTGGAATTTCAAGCATATTGCGAACGCAACGTTGCGTGATTGCATTGAGCGAGTTTGCCGCAATGCTGGCTATGAACCACCGGTAATTTGCACACCGGAGGAACTTTCAGGAGTTGACGATGGTACCTAATCCAATCACCGACGAGATTCGCAAGATTCGACACCGATTGGCGATCCAATTCGAAAACGACGTGTATCGTATCGGCGCGGATTTGCGGCAACGCGAAGTTGCATCGGGACGGAAGGTCGTACGGCTACCGAGACGCGTGCCACAAACAGCGACGAACCATGCGAATCAGGATAGGGGCCGCATTGCTGCGGACCCCTCCCACAACACCTAGCATGCGGGTCCGCACTAGGCGTTTCGTCGCAAGGATGCAAGCGACTGCCAATACTCTTCAAGATTAAACAAGCCCTCGGCGGTTAAGTACGCGATGGATAAAGCTCGCTGGACGCCTGACGTCAAGGAAAGACGCCAAGCACCCTTGCCGCTCATCGCAAAACCGCGGTGAAGAAAAGACCTCCGGGTGAAGAAAAGACCTCCGGGTGAAGAAAAGACCTCCGGGACATTTTCAACATTCGGAGCTTCGCTCCGTTTCTCCCGGCACACTCAGTATGTCGCCTCAAAATGCGAGAATGCAACATTCTTAGACACGGAGACATGCCTCCGAAAATCCCGGCGCACGCTGCCGTCGGATGAGCCAGTTTTATCGAGTACGAATGCCGCTCTCCGCACCTGATTTTGACGTGGATTCGAACAGTGCCTACATCAAGCTCATTCGTTTAGAATTGTCGATTCACTGACGGAACCGGGGAGCTGATTCTCGAGCACTCTCGGTGGATTAGCGATGGCAGCATTGGAGCTGACCTGCTTCGACGGAGGTGATCTTGATCGTCACCGAACCTGCCAAAGGCGCATCCAAATCGACGCTGTAAACAGGATTTTCGCTACGCTGTTTCGGTCAGCATCGACGTCACGGGCCGTCGATTTCTCTTTGGTTCACGATGCTGCGCCGAACCACAGCAAATTGCCGGTTCAACCCGCTCTCGCATGTGAACTCGCCACTGACGAATTCGACGGGACCTTACCAAAGCGGACATGGCCAGTGAGCCTGGAGAGAGGACTTCGCACGACTCTGTCCCACCAACGATGCAACGGCAGCGAGTCCGCTTCGTCCGGTGCGTCTCGCGAGAGCCCCGGTCGGTCACATCGCTGCGTCCCGTCCAGATTGCTGTCGCCTTGTTCCAATTCTGCCGCTTCGAACTCAGGTCTCGTATCATCGCTCTCGCTCTCGCTCCCCTCACCCTCACCCTCACCCTCACGAAGGATTGGTGTGTGAAGTACGGCGGGTTGGTCAGTGACCGCGGGCTGCGTCGACTCGCGATTTGAGTGATCCTCCTTGATCTTCGACACCATCCGATCCAGCGGACTGACAATCTTCACGTCGCCTCGGTTGAGCACGTGTGTGTAGATCATCGTCGTTTTGAGATCATTGTGACCGAGCAATTCTTGGATGGAGCGGATGTCGGTACCCGACTGCAAGAGATGCGTTGCGAAGCTGTGTCGAAACGTATGCGAACTAATGTGCTTGTTGATCCCTGCCTGCTGCACCGCCTTTCTTAAATTATCGGGGAAGGTGTCCGGATGTAAATGGTGTCGATGCCGATCGCCCGTCCGCGGATCTTTCGAAAACTGAGCAGAACAAAACACTCGCTAATTCTCATCCCGCAACCGTACAGCAGCTGCGCCATCAACAAATACGTGCCCTGCAACTGGTCCAGCACTCGCGTCACTTCACTGACGCTCATCACGGACGGAATCCGTGGCGCCTTGGTCGAACGCCAGGCATTGATCCGTCCGAAGTCTCGTTTCAAAACGTGCTGGTACAGAAATAATAGCGCCGAAAACGCTTGGTTCTGAGTCGACGGAGCCACGTTGCCATCCACCGCCAGATCCGTCAAATGCTCTTCAACCTCCTTGCCGCCAACGTCATCGAAATCCGCCCGGCACTTCAATCCCCGCTCCGACATGAACGCCCGCACTTTTCCGACGTACGCTTTTTCGGTGCTGTATTTCAGTCCTTGCAAACGCAGCGTTCGTCGCAAATCCTGGATCAGATCCGGCTCGCGAGGATTGATCTTTCCGACAATGTCCTCGATCGGAACTTCTTGCTCGCGATTCTTCTCCATCGCCATTCGCTGCGCCAGGGTCGTTCGGATCGATTCGAGGCGGGGATTTGCCGACTGACGCACGCGATCGCGATACACAATCAACGCGTTCACGACTTTCAATCGCTTCCAGGTCGGCATCCCCAACTTCAAGCTCTCGCGCAAAAACGCGATGACATGGCCCTCGTCAAATTGCCAATTCCCAGGCTCTTCAATGCGGTGAAATCTTGCCAAGCTAGCAAACCAGATGCCCGCCCACTTATCGTCAGATTCTTGCCGACTTCCCGTGCTTTCCCGACCCATACCAGACACTCCCGTCTTAG
>JBBSJZ010000244.1:0-8496 GCA_038256795.1 Pirellulales bacterium
GCTGCGGTAGCGATGATGTCATTGAACGTGTCCGGCTTCATCCGGCATAGCAAGTCGCGAATGCCACCCGACTCGAGCTGGAACACGCCCTTGGTCTCTCCCCGCTGGAGCAGTGCGTAGGAGGCTTTGTCGTCCAGCGGAAATTTGAGGGGATCGACGACCTTGCCCGTGGTTTGCTCGATCAACTTCACAGTCCGCGATAGGATCGTGAGATTGCGGAGACCGAGGAAGTCCATTTTCAGGAGACCCGAAGCCTCGACATCCGCCATCGCCCACTGGGTGATGACGTCTTGTTTGCCGGGGACGCGCGTCAATGGCACGTATTCACTCAGCGGTTTATCCGCGATCACGACGGCGGCGGCGTGAGTGCCGATGTTTCTCGCCAGCCCCTCGATCTTCATTGCCAATTGCAGCAGTTCGCGAATCTCGGGGTCACCGTCGTAAGCCATCTTCAAGTCCGCGCTCTTCTCCAGCGCCTTCTTGATCGTGATCTTGAGTTCGTCGGGCACCATCTCGGTGACCTGGTTCACGCGGTGCAGCGGGACACCGAGGGCGCGGCCGACATCCTTGATCGCGGCGCGGGCGGCGAGCGTGCCGAACGTCCCGATCTGGCACACCATCTCGCTGCCGTACTTCTGTTTGACGTAATCGATCACCTCGACGCGTCGCTCTTTCTCGAAGTCGATATCGATGTCGGGCGGCTCGGTGCGGCTCTCATCAAGGAACCGTTCGAACAACAAGTCGTAGCGCAGCGGACACACGTGCGACATGTACAACGCGTAGCAAACGATCGCACCGACACCGCTGCCCCGAGCCGTTGCCGAGATACCGATGCTGCGAGCGTGATTCACAAAGTCCCATACGATCAAGAAATACGTCGGGTATCCGAGTTTCTCGATGACGTCCAACTCGCGATCCAAGCGAGCGATGACTTCGACGCTCAGCTCACCGTCGATGAGTCGCTCGGGCTCGTCTTCATAGCGTTCCTTCAATCCCTTCAAACACAACGCACGCAAATAGTCGAGCGGCGTTTGTTCGTCGGGACATTCAAAGTTCGGAAAGTAGTACTTGCCCAATTGCAAGTCGATGTCGACGGTATCAGCGATCTGTTGGCTGCGCGCACAAGCATCTTCGAGGCCGACGAAGCGCTCGTACATTTGGTCGGGACTGCGGAGAAAGAACTGGTCATTCTCCATCTTCATCCGCGACGTGTCGGTGCGGAATCGTCCCGTGTTGATGCACAGCATGATGTCCTGTGCCTCGGAGTCCTCTTGATTGACGTAGTGACAGTCGCTGGTCGCCACCAGCGGGAGGCCCATCCGCTTGGCGATCTCGACGGCGCCTTCGAGTTGCAGCCGCTGGATCTCGACACCGTTGTTCATGATCTCGATGAAATAACGCTCACCAAAGACTTGATGGAACCAACCGGCGATGTCGCGAGCCTCCTTTTCAACCTCCTCGGTATCAATCCCCTTCAAGATCGCCCGGCTGAACTCGCTGCTGACGCATCCCGACAAACAAATGATTCCTTCGGAGTGCGCCTCAAGGATCTCCTTGTCGATCCGCGGCTTGAAGTAGAAGCCTTCGAGCGAAGCGCTACTGGCGAGCTTCACCAGATTGCGAAACCCAGTTCGGTTTTGGGCGAGCAGCGTCAAGTGGTACGACGCCTCCTTGCTGCTACCCGCGTTGCCTTTGTCAAAGCGACTACCCGGAGCGATGTAGGCTTCGTAGCCGATGATCGGATTGATCGCGGCGTCCTTGGCCTTGCGATAAAATTCCAAGGCCCCGTGCAGGTTCCCGTGATCGGTCAGCGCCAACGAGTTCATGCCATGCTCGGCGCAGCGTTTGATCAGCTTGCCGATATCCCCAGCCCCGTCCAGTAGCGAGTAATGGCTGTGACAGTGCAGGTGCGTGAACGGCTTGGCCGGCGCAGCTTGGATCGTCGACTGGGGCTCGGTGGCGGTGACGGACATCGTTCATCCTGGGTGACTTAAGAAGGGGATCGACATCATAGCAGCGTCCATCAAATCCGAAAAACGCTATCCCGTGCAAGCGTTGAACGAACCGTTGCTGTTGAGCGAGGTCACGCGAGGAAATTACTGACAGTAAGCGATGGTGTCGTTGTCTTCCAGCATAAAACGATAACCGTGCTGGGCTAGCAAACGAATCAAATCCGAACGTTCATGTTCAACCATATTGAGGTGTTCGTAGCGGATCAAATTGGGCTTGACCGACGTGAAATCAATCGAGCGAATGATTTGCCCGTCGTAGCCTTCGGTATCGATCTGCAAGAGTTCGAGAGTCTCGTATTGGTGTCGCTTCAAAAGCGACGTGATTGTCTCGACTCGCACCTGGATCGACTGGATATGGGACGCAGGCGTTCCAAATCGAAGCAAGTGCTCTCGATCAAAGGACGCCAGGTTCGAGGCCCCGTCGAGGGAGGTGAAAAACTCGAGCGTCCCAGCCTCGTCGCCGATTGCGAGATTTTCCAGCGTAAAATGAGTGATGCCGGCACAAGCGGCACGAAGTTTCTCAAAGGCGATGGGCTGGGGTTCGACCAAGATGCCCTTCCATTGCTTCTTGATCGCCAATTGGGGCAGCGTGTCGTAGAGGACGCCATCGAACGCGCCGATCAACACAAATTTGAATTCGCCACGCGTGTTAGCGACGTGCTCGGCAATGAACTCGAGTGGCGAATCAATCTCGAGACCGGGTCGCTCGATGATCGCGCGGGGTTTATTGGCTCGTCGCATGCGGGTGAATGGATTGAATTTCCCGTGCTTGGTGACATTCACCAATTGGCGAGAAAACCGTCTCACTTCACGCGCGACCCGTTGGCTGGTATTCATTCAATGTGTCGTCTCGGGAAATGTGATTTCAAAGCGGAAGTTTTTTTAAACGATGCTTTGTCGAACGCCGCTAGGGGTTTGGGTTTTCTCGAACGGTATTGGCATTGCTGGATTCGCTCGCCGGACCTTCGAAAGTGCTCCAACCAGAGAGTGTTGCCGTCGGCGGCAGAAGATTCGGCGACTTCTCTTGAGAATGGAGGTGTGCCTTGGCGATAAAGTGAGCGGTGACGGGTGCGGTCAAAAACAGAAAGAACGTGATCAATACTTCTTGAATGGAGAATCGGCCTTCGACCGCCCAGAAATGCAGCATCGAAGCGACCAGGCAGCCACCGACGCCCACCGTTGTTGCCTTGGACGGTGCGTGCAATCGGGTCATCAAGTCCGGCAGCTTCATCAAACCCAGCGATCCGACGAAGATGAACACGCCCCCGACGACGATACAAATCGTGATCGTAAGTTCCAAGTAAATGCTCATCGTGCCGTTTTCCTATTCAATCACGTCGCCGCGGAGCAAGAACCGACAATAAGCGATCGTCGAAATAAAACTAAACATTGCCAAGAGTAGCGCTGACTCGAAATACAGGGTCGTCTCATCGCTAATCCCATAGAGTAGGATGAGTGCGATCGTGTTGACAACCATCGTATCGCCGGCGAGCACGCGGTCCAGAATCGTCGGTCCTTTCGCGAGTCGCCATAGATTGAGCACCAAGGCGATACAGACGCAGGCAAAGCCAAAAACGAGTGCCAATTCAATCATGGGAAAATCGCCTGCAGTCGTTTCTCGTACCGCGTTTTGATCGTTTCAATCAGCTCCTGTTCGTTGCCGACAT
Source organism: Pirellulales bacterium (assembly GCA_038256795.1). GTDB lineage: Bacteria > Planctomycetota > Planctomycetia > Pirellulales > Pirellulaceae > JBBSJZ01. The sequence goes on from JBBSJZ010000244.1 coordinate 3,680, forward strand.
CCAAGCAGTGAACCAGGATCGAACGACCATCCGCAGCAATATCGCTGCTCACCGTTCCCGGCGTGAGTGTGATCGTGCCCGCGAGCACCGTGATGGCCTCAGGACTGCTTAGCTCAATCGGTACCGTGACCCAACGTGTTCGCAATTCGCCACTGCTTCGGAACAAAATCAAATACGCGACTTGTACATTGGCGACGAGGATATCCCAGATCACTACGAGCATGAACACCATGGCCTTTAGCGGGCTGCGGATCTTCGGTCGGTCCGGCCAGAAGTTTGCCGTGTAGATGGGAATCACCAGACCAAGCCCGATCGCGGCGATCCAGTCCGCCACGGTGAAGCTGTTCTGCAGCGCGATCCACAACATCACCATTAGCAAGGACAGCAATGGGTGCGGCAAGAATCGTTGGCGGTAAGTCAGTTCAGGCAGAAGATGTTCGCGCGATTTCATTTGGTTGTCTCCGCCAGGGGGCCCAGCACCGCGTCGATGTAACCTTGGGGTTCGAACAACTGCGCGGCCACTGAGTCCAGGTAGACCGTGATCGGTCCCGCGAAGCCCGTGAGTAGAACGAGCATCGCCAGCATCGCACCGATCGCAACCATCGGCAGCGCCGTCGCGGTGTCCTGAGGCATTTCCAGTTTCGTGTCCAAGGACAAGCTTTTCCAAAACACGAGGCTACCACTGCTGCTAAAACCGATGATCGCCAGTAGCGACGAGACCAGGATCATGGCCCACAAGATCGGCCAGCCCTCGACACTGCGAATGCTGTCCATGATCAGCAACTTGCCAACGAAGCCGGACAACGGCGGCATGCCCAAGACGCCGATCGCGGCGACAAAGAACATCGCCCCGAGTAGTCCGATATGTTCGAATCGCCCGCCCAACGTGAGCGCGTCGCCTTCGCCAGAACGCCGAATGATGACCATGTCAATGATCAGAAACAGTGCCGCGACCGCGAACGTCGAATGCAAAATGTAGTAAAGTGCTGCGGAATGCGATTGGGGCGTAAATGCGGCAACTGCGATCATCAGCATGCCGATCGAACCGAGTGCTAGCAGCGACGCTTGTTGTCCGAGGCTTCTCGCGGCCACAACACCCATCATGCCCAGCAGCAACGTGATCGCGGCGGCTGGCAGCAACCAATCCATCACACCGAACGGCAGCAGTGCCGCGTCGCTAAACACGACCGAGCGAATGCGGATGATCGCGTACACACCGACCTTGGTCATGATCGCGAACAATGCCGCGACCGTTCCCGAGGTGTTGGTGTACGTTCCGGGGAGCCAAAACTGCAGTGGAAACAACGCCGATTTGATTCCAAACACGATTACCAAGAGCGTCGCACCGGTCATTAAAATGGCCAGATCGGATTCTGGAATATTGGGCACCTTGCGAGCCAAATCGGCCATGTTGAGTGTTCCAGTGACACCGTAAAGCAATCCCAAGGCAATGAGGAAAATGCTCGACCCGACGAGGTTGATGACGACGTACTGGATCCCGGCGCGCAATCTCGCGGCACCGCCGCCATGGACCATCAATCCGTAGGACGCGATCAGCAGCACTTCGAAGAACACAAACAAGTTGAACAGATCGCCCGTGAGAAACGCGCCGTTGAGTCCCATCAATTGGAATTGAAACAGTGGATGAAAATGTTGGCCTCGCGTGTCACATCCGCTGATCGCATACAGCAACACGAGCAGTCCCAGCAGCGAAGTGAGCGCTAGCATCAGCGCCGAAAGGCGATCGAGCACCAGCACGATCCCGAACGGTGGCGCCCAATTGCCCAGCGCATACGTCAGCGTCTCGCCACTGGAGGCGATGTTTAGCGACATCAAGCCGAGAATCAGCAGCAGCACGGTCGAGCCGACGGAAAACACGCGTGCGAGCACAATGTCGTGGCGCGTGATCATCGCCAGCAGGGGCGCGACGACTGCGGGAAGCAGAATCGGCAGGATCATCCAGTGATTCATTAGCGTTTGCGTGCCACCATTTCTTCAGGGCCGAGCAAATCGACATGGTCGCCATCACTCTCGAAGAAGCTGCGAACGGCCAGCACGAGTAACAGTGCCGTCATGCCGAACGAGATTACGATCGCGGTTAGCACCAGCGCCTGGGGCAACGGATCGGCGTAATCGGTTTGCCCATCCACGAGGATCGCTGGCCGATTCGTTTTCAATCGACCGGTGGCGAAGATGAACAAGTTGACGGCGTAAGTCAGCAACGTCAGTCCGAGCACGACCGTGTAGGTGCGTGCGCGGAGAATCATGTACACGCCACAAGCGGTCATCATCGCGATTGAACTGGCAACCAGGAATTCCATCGTCGGCTATTCTCTCTCGCGTTTTGGATGGTACGTCAACGGATCAAACTCACCCGAGTCACCCTGGCGTTCTTCGACCGCCGCACAGCGACCCAAGTTCGAGAGATTCGCGAGCGCCAGCATCACGCCGCCAACCACGGTCAGGAACACGCCGGTATCGAAAGCCATCGCCGTCGTCAGCTCGATCTCACCAATGAGCGGCAAATGGAAATGGTCGTAACCGCTGGTGAGAAACGCATCATCCATCACCATTGCCGAGATACCCGTGGCTGCGGCGATGAGTGCGCCGCCACCGAGCAGCCCGTGATAATTGAACTTCACTTGATCCGCCGCCCACTTAAAGCCGCTGGCCATGTACTGCATGATCAGTGCCACCGAGACGATCAGCGCCGCGATGAACCCACCACCGGGAGCGTTGTGGCCTCGCAAGAAAATGAATACTCCCACCATCACCGCGAACGGCAGCATAGCTCGCGTGGCAACGACCATCATCAGCGGATGCCGCTCGGGAGACTTGCTCGGCCCCGGAGTCCAGTTGGCGAGCTTTTGAGCCATCCGACCGCGAAGCATGCCGTCCAGTAGCGCATAAATTGCCAGACCCGCGATGCCCAATACCATGATCTCCCCGAACGTATCGAAGCCGCGAAAGTCGACGATGATGACGTTCACCACGTTCGCTCCACCGCCACCGATTTTGGACTGGGCAATGTAGTAATCCGACAGCGTCGTGAAGTCGCGAGTCATGGTCACCCAAGCAAGACCGCCGACACCAGCGCCCGCGGCGGTCGCGAGCAAACCATCCCGCAACCGATGCGACTTCGTCGCTTCAATGAACGATTCGTCGGGCAAGAAGTAAAGCGCTAGCAGCATCAGGATCAGCGTCACGACTTCGACGGATATCTGTGTCAGCGCTAAGTCGGGCGCCGACAAATATACGAACGCCAGCGAACTGATGAGCCCGATCACGTTGACCGTAATCAGCGCGATCAACCGATGGCGGTGCGCCAGCACAGCCAGCAAACACGCGGCCATCAGTACCGCCCAGCCAGCAACCGTTACGAAGCCGACGGGTAGCAGCGCTCGCTCGCCAGGCGAATGGCCCACGCGCCAGTAGGCATACGATCCGAGCAGACTTGCCGACATCACGATCAAAAACAGATACCGCTGCAGCGATCCGTTGTGCAGCCGATCGTTCGCCGCATGTACGATGGCAACGACTCCGGCGATGAATGCGTCGAATGCTCGTTTTCCCGACGGTTTCGCACGGCGATCCCACCGGGTGCGAAAGCTTCGGTAACCCAACACCAACATCGTTCCGACGCTGACCGCGATGATCGACATCAACACGGCCGGCGACATGCCATGCCAAAGTTGCAAATGGAACTCGGGCACCTCGCCGAGCGTCACGGCGGACGTCGCCGATCGCACGAGATCGCCCGCCCACGTCTCAGGAAACAAGCCGATCAATACGACGAGCGCGATGAGCATCGTCGGCGGCAACCACAAACCAGGTTTCGGGTCGTGCGGTGGGACTGGATAGTCGCGGCGTTGTTCGCCGAAAAACGTGTGCACGACGTAGCGAAGTGAATAGGCAAACGAGAACACCGCGGCGATCGTGACAACGAGCGGAACGACCCACGACTGGGAAAGCCACGACGTATGGACGGCTTCTTCCAGCATCATTTCCTTCGACAGAAACCCGTTGAGTGGTGGCAATCCGCCCATCGAAGCTGCCGCGACCATCGCGATCGTCGCCGTCGTCGGCATCAACCCGAATAGTCCTCCGAGTCGCTTCAAGTCACGCGTGCCAACGCCGTGATCGATGATCCCCGCATTCATGAACAAAGCGGCCTTGAACGTCGCATGATTGATGATGTGAAAGACGCAAGCGACCACCGCCATCGGTGTCGAGAAACCGAGCAGCATCGTCATCATCCCGAGGTGGCTGATTGTCGAATAGGCGAGTAACCCCTTCAGGTCATCTTCGAAAAGAGCCACCACCGCGCCGAGCAGCATCGTGATGAGCCCCGTCGTCGCGACGATGTAAAACCACGAGTCGGTTCCGGAAAGCACGGGCCAGAGCCGAGCCATCAAGAAGATGCCCGCTTTGACCATCGTCGCGGAGTGCAGGTACGCGGACACAGGCGTTGGCGCAGCCATCGCGTGTGGCAACCAAAACTGGAACGGGAACTGTGCACTCTTGGTGAAGCAACCACCGAGCACGAGCAGCAAGATCCAGGGGTAGTGGCTGGAGTCGCGAATCACATCGCCACTGCCCAGAATCGTTGTCAATTCATACGAGCCGACGACGTGTCCGATGAGCAGGGCCGCCGCGATCAGTGACAAGCCGCCGGCGCCCGTGATCGTTAACGCCATCCGCGCGCCCTGGCGACCCGCGCCTGTACTGCTCCAAAAACCGATCAACAGGAACGATGATAAACTCGTCAGTTCCCAAAAGATGAGCGTCAGCAGCAGGTTGTTCGACAGCACGATGCC
>JBBSJZ010000245.1:0-8494 GCA_038256795.1 Pirellulales bacterium
CGCTGGGATTGAAAGTCAGCATCACCGAGCTTGACGTCACCATTCGCGGGGCATCGGGCGGGCAATTCGGAGGCGGTTTTGGTGGCCGTCGTTTCCGCGAAAGCACACCCCCTTCGATTGAAGACCTCAACGCCCAGGCCGAAGATTATGCGAAGCTTTTTGAAATCTTGAAGAAACACGAAAACGTGATCGAGCGGGTTACGTTTTGCGGTCTGAATGACCGTCGCACGTGGCGTCGGGGCCAGCATCCGTTGTTGTTCGACGCGAACAACAATCCAAAACCAGCCTATGCCGTTATCGTTAACGATCAATAGTCGCTAGTGCTGCGAGAGCGAATTGACATTGCTTCATAGCCCGACGCGTAAGCCGCTTGAATGATGTCGTTGGTTTGTTTGCCGATTCGACCGGTCACGGTCGGCGGTTGGTTCGTCAAGATCGCCCGCGTGAAATCTTCGATCAACGGCGAGTGCAGGTTCTCCGCCGGTGGATGTGATTCCGAAACTTGCCGATTGGCGTTCCAAAGCGACATCTCACCGTGATTCAATTGTTCCATCGTGACTCGACCCGCGGTTCCAATGATTTCCATTCGATCAGGCACATTGGCGGCGCCGAAGTAACACTGCAGTACACCGTGCGCGCCCGATCGAAATTGGACCAAAACCGTCGCCGCCTGTTCAGCCTCATGGTCCGGCGAGCTCATCAAGTTAGCTTGGACGCTGTCGACGTCGCCCAGGAGATGCAGGAACAAATCCAACCGATGGCTGCCGATATCCATCAACGGACCACCACCACCGCGGGACGACACCACTCGCCAATCATCGGCGGGAAACTGAGTGGCCAGCCCCGTCACACAGGACATCGATAAGATCCGCCCCAATTGCCCGCTGGCAATCAATTGTTGGATTCGAGTGACGGCAGGATAGAAACGACGATAGTAAGCGACTCCCAAATGAACGTCGGCTTGGTCACAGGCGTCGATCATTTGTTGGCATTGTTCGGGATCGATGGCCATCGGTTTTTCGACCAAGACGTGCTTGCCCGCCTGTGCCGAGGCGATCGTTTGGCGGCAGTGCAAATCGACCGGCGTGGCAATATAAATCGCATCCAAATCTGGCGAGGCGATCAGCGCCGAGGCGTCCGTGTACCGATCGGGCACCGCGAAATGGTCGGCGAAACGTATCAATTCCGCTTCATCGCGGCGGCACACCGCCACCAGTTCCGAATTGGCATCACTCTGTATTGCCGCGGCCACTCGCTTATTAGCAATATCGCCGGCGCCGATCAGTCCCCATCGAATTTTCATTTGCAAACTTAAACTTGACGATTGAGCATCTCGGTTGGGATATTTCGTGGATTCATTTTGTTGGCTGATTACCGCAGACGCAATTGGACGAACTGTTTTCAAGCAGCGGGCATCTGTGGTCGACGGCGCCATTTGTCTTACGTTGGTCACTCGTCAATGCACTGCGTTACCAATGTGCGGTAAGGGCGAGCGACGTGGCACCGATGCCTGGAACAAGTGCAGCGTTTGCACGAACGGGCGGTGGCCGGCACGTAGCATCATTCAGCGAACAAGGTGCTGCGAACTTCTTGGTCGATGGTCTTTCGCTGGGACATCGCTTCGTTGAAGGTGGTGGCGTCGAGTGAGTAGAGGGTGACATCGGTGACGGCATCGACGCTGGCGTTGCGGGGACGTCCGGTGATCAGGGCCGCTTCACCGAAGTGATCACCCTTGCGCAGTTCAGCGACGGTTTGAGCGTTGGGGGCCATCGTGACCTTCAATTCGCCAGCGGCAACCAAGTACAAGCAGTCACCGATCTCGCCTTCGTTGATGACGCGTGTACCGGCCGGAAACGTTTCCTTGCGCAGTCGTTCGGCGATCTTGGTGAGCGTGCTGATGGCGATCCCTTCGAAGAGACTGCAGCGCACCAGCATCTCACTATTCGAGGCGACTTCGTCCAGGATCAAGTTGCGCGTGAAGCGACCAAAGTCCATGCGGACGATGCGATTGGCGACATCAAGGATGCGGTTGTCGTGTGTCACGATCACGATGGCGACGCCGAATTGCTCGGCGAGTTCTTGGAACAGTGAAACGACTTGGCGGCCCGACTCTTCGTCGAGCGCCGCGGTGGGTTCGTCGGCCAGTAGGATCTCGGGTCGATGGACCAACCCGCGGGCGACTGCGACACGTTGTTTCTGGCCACCGGATAGGCGGCTCGGTTTATAGTGCATGCGCTCGCCGAGACCGACGCGGCGAAGCATCTCCTCGCAGGCCTCGTTTTGTTGGGATCGTGTGCGATGTTCGCTTTGAAGTTCGAGCGACATGCGCACGTTTTGGACAGCGGTGAGCGAGGAAAACAGGTTATGAGCTTGGAAGATAAATCCGAGTCGTTGCCGCTAAGCCACGATTTCGCCGTCGGTCGACGCGTGCAGCGGTTGGCCGAGGACCCACAACTCGCCTTGCTGGACACGGCGGAGGGTGCCAATCAGGGTCAGCAGCGTCGTTTTCCCGGAGCCGCTTTGGCCGGTCATGATCACGATTTCGCCCGGATCAACCTGCAGGGTGTTGTCAAAAAGGACCTGTTTCTGGCCATCGCCACTGCCGTAAACGTGTTGCAACTGACGCACATCAATCGCCGGGCGATGTTTCGGATCGGTCGCTTCGCGGCGGGCCATCGGCTCGTTCATACAACCTGCATTCTCTTACGACGGACGCTTCGGGTAGACTGGGGACGATAGTCCTCCCGCCGACACACCGCAACCATTGAATCGATGCTCGGATTCCGAATCGCTGCCGCTAGCCTCGCCGGTCGAAACCTCCCCTCCGTCCTCATGTTGGCGTGGCTCTCGCTCGCGTTGGGCTGCGACGGCGAGTTGACGCCGGAGACGCGCAGCGTGGCACCGCCTCGGCTGCCGGCGCTCGCCGCCCTCGGTCCCGGTGGTACGGCGGCCGTCGTCGCCCAAGGCAAACTCGAACCGGCTGGTGGCGTGTTGCCCATCCTGGTCGCGCCCGGCGATCGGATTGCGAGGGTGCATGTTGCTGAAGGTGACCTGGTGAAGGCGGACCAGACGCTCGTGGAATTGGCGAGTTTGGCGGTGCGGGAAACGGAGTTGGAGGTGGCACGAACCCAGCTTCGTGAATCCAGGTCGCGTGCCGCCGCCAATGCCAAGGTGGCCCAAGCGAAACTCGATGTCGCAACCACCCAGCTCGCCAAGGCGGAACTGGAGATGCAGCAGGCCCAGGCCCGATTCGATCGCGCCAAGGCGAGCGGTGGTGAACTCGACTTACTCAATCAACAAGTCGAACTAAACCAAAATAAGTTGAATCAAATTCGCGCGGCGTACGGTGACGCGGCGACCCAGCGGCTGGTGACACGAGCAAGTTTGGACCAGCAAGAACTCGCGGTGAGCCAAGCGAGATCGGCGGCCGAGTCGGCGCGAACGGACGCCCAACAAGCCATCCAGCGAGAACGGTTGTCGGTCGAAACCGCCCGCCGTGAACTCGACGCGGCCAAGCTGACCGTGGAATCGGGCGATGCCCAATCACCGCTGGAATCGCTCGAGAAACAGATCGAGTTACTGCAGTTGCAGGTCGACGCGACTCGGGTGAATAGCCCCACGGATGCGATGGTGCTACGGCTCAGTGCGACGCGCGGTCAAACGACGACGACGGCCCCACTGCTGCATCTCGGTGACGTGACTCAAATGATTTGCCGCGCCGAAATCGATGTGGCAGAAATTCGCAACATTCCGATCAACGCGACCGTGCGAATGAGCAGCCCCGCGTTATCCCAAACGCTCGTCGGTCACGTTCAATCGATCAGCCGCATGATCGGTTCGCCGCAACTCGCCAGTCCGTACCCGACCGCACGCGTCGATTGGCGAAGCGCCGAAATCGTCATCGCCATCGACGTCGCCGACTCGCTCGCGGCGGCGCAGTTCGTGAACCTTCAAGTTGACGTGGCGATTGACGCATCGGGCAAGGTCGACATCGTGCCGGTTTCAAGTCGCGATGCGGCATCACCTTGATCGCCAAGTCGCCCGTCCACGTGCCCGCTCGCGAGGCAGTGTCGCGAGCCGCAGCCGCGTCCGGAAACGCAATGCGGATGCGGCCGCGTCGCACATCGCTGGCCATTCACAACCTGCTGCATCAACCCGCTCGGACCATCGTCTCGATCTTGGGGATCGCGTTTGCCGTGCTACTGATGTTCATGCAGCTGGGGTTTTTAGGCAGCGTCGGTGATACTGCGACACTTGTCTACGAACACACGCCGGGCCAGATCGTGGTGCGGTCACGCGAGTACTTGAGCGTTTATAACCCACGAAGTCTCGACGCCGAGGTGCTCAATCGGTTGATCACGCTGCCCTCGGTGACGGCGGTACGACCGCTCGACCTCACGGTCGCTTCGTGGCAACACCCGACGAGCGGCGCGTACTTGGCGGTGGCGATGATGGGTGTCGATGTCGATAGCCCGGCGCTCGATTTGGATGAACTGGCCGAACAGCGATCGCTGCTGCGCAGACCCGAATTCATTCTCATGGACCGAGCCAGCCGCAATGATTTTGGGCCAGCGAACGGTATTCAATTCGGCGCTGAAGACGTCGGCCGATCGACGGCGATCAACTTTCGCCGCGTCCAGATCGCGGGCACGTTCCAACTTGGAACGGGTCTCGCCGCCAATGGAGCCGCGCTCACCAGCCGGGCCGGCTTCGCACGCCTGGCAAGGAATGACTCAAGCCGTGTTTCGATGGTCTTTGTCGATCTGGCGAGCGGCATCTCCGTCGACGAGGGCCGGAGGGCGATTCAAGAAAAACTCTCGCAAGGCGGCGGCACGCTCGCGCACGCGGACGTATTGTCGTTGCAGCAAGCGCAAGAAATCGAACGCCGACATTGGTACCTCGAAAAGCCCGTCGGCGTCATTTTCTGGATCGGCGTCGCGTTGGCGGTCGTCGTTGGCGGTGTGATTTGTTACATGGTATTGTCGGCGGATGTGGTCGCACACTTGCCGGAATACGCCACTTTGAAAGCGATCGGATACAGCAACGCCTACCTCGGACGGACCTTGCTCACGCAAGCGACTTTACTCGCGATGGCCGCGTTACCGTTAGCCACGCTCGCGGCACTGGGTTTGTATCGCGTCACGAGTGCCTTGTCGGGGCTGCCCATTCGGATGACGTGGCAATGGATACTACTGGTGAGTGTGTTGACACTGGTGATGTGCGGCGTCGCCGGAATGTTGACGCTGAGAAAACTATCCAAGGCTGAACCGGCGAGTTTATTTTGATGCGCCGTCGCACGCCCCTGGCATGGAAGAATCTCGTTGCCGATCCGCGGCGGTTGGGCCTCGCGTCGGCCGGGGTCGCGTTCGCGGCGATCCTGATGTTCACCGAGAACGGCTTTCGCAACGCGCTGCTCGATAGTCCGGTGCAATGGTTGAAACTCGTGGATGCCGATTTGATCGCGATCAGCCGCGCGCGAACGTCGTTGCAGCTTGAGCAGCGGTTTCCACACGACTTGCTCCGCCGCGCGGCGGGCGATCCGGAGGTGACCGTAACAACGCCGTTGTACATCGAACGCACTCAATCGTTGGTGCGAGTGGAAGATTCTCGCCAGCGTCCGATTCGCGTGATCGCGATGCGAGATGAACCGCGTTGGTTGACGACCCGCAAGCTGCGCGAAACGATGTCGCTGCTACGACCACCGCGCACGGCGGCGGTGGATAGTCAAACGCGACGCCCCTTCGGTTTCGCGCTCGATGATTTCCAGCGACTGGAGGCGCAATCGATCGAGTTGGCGGGTCAAGGCGTGCGGATCGTCGAGACCGTCCCGATCGGAGTCGACTTTGCCAATGAGGGGACGCTGCTGATGAGCGCCGCTAACTTTGCCGACTACTTCCCCTCACGCAACCAAGGCCAACCGCTTGAAGTGGTCGATCTCGGCTTGATCCAATTGCAACCGGGAACGAGTCCCGAGCGGGTTGCGGCCAGGTTGACCGCAATGGCACCCGGCATCTGGGTCGTGAAAACGCGAGCAGGACTGGTGAAACAAGAGACGTATTTTTGGAGCCAGCAAACTCCGGTGGGGATCATCTTCACGATCGGTGCGATGATGGGTTTCGCGGTGGGCGTGATTATCTGTTACCAGATCCTATTCACGAGCATCCAAGATTCCATGCCCGAGTTCGCGACACTCAAGGCGATGGGCTATCCGAATCGATACTTCGTGATGTTGGTGGTCCGTCAATCGATGTATCTTTCCTTGTTCGGTTTTGCGATTGCGCTCATCGTCAGCTTGGGGCTGTTTCGAGTACTCGAGTCGCTCGCCGAATTGCCCATGCTCATCACCGTACCGCGAGCGTTGCTCGTCCTCGGCCTGACCACGACCATGTGTTTGATCAGTGGACTACTCGCGATGCGAAAGCTACTGAGGGCTGACCCGGCGAGTTTGTTCTAGGATCGTCGAGGCGAGTTTACGAGACCAGACTTCCGTCGCGAAGTTCGAAACGATGCTGCATGGATTCGGAGAGACGGTCGCTGTGGGTGACCGTGATCAGGATCGCTCCCATCTCGGATTGCAATCGCAGCAGTAATTCGGTGACTCCGTCGGCGGTGCGGCGGTCGAGGTTGCCCGTCGGCTCGTCGGCGAGAATGAGTGACGGTTGCATCAGCAGCGCTCGCGCGATCGCCACGCGTTCTCGCTCGCCACCGGACAGCTCGCTGGGGCGATGACCGAGACGACTCGACAGACCCACAGATTCGAGCAGCGATGCGGCGCGATCGGTTTCTTCCCGCGAAGGGCGGCCCGTGGCGAGCGTGGGGATCAACACATTTTCGAGCACCGTGAGTTGAGGTAGCAAATGGTGATCTTGGAAAACGAAGCCGATGTGATGGTTGCGAAACTTGGCAAGCTCTTGCTCGCGGAGCGAAAACGGGTCGTGGCCATCGATCATCACGGACCCGCTGGTGGGTGCATCGAGTGTGCCGAGGATCTGCAGTAGCGTACTCTTACCGCTGCCGCTGGGGCCGACGATCGCGGCGGTTTCACCGGCGGCGAGTGAAAGCGAAACATCGTGGAGCACCACCAGCGGATCGCCAGCGGTCGGAAACGACTTGGAGAGATTCGCGACGACGAGCGAAGTGGTCGATGAGTTGGATTTCATAGTCACGATGGATGTGCTTGAAGATGTTCGACCCAGGCCAATGAGCCGAGGCCGTAGAATGAGTACTCGACGTCCGCTTGTTCATCGAACGCGAAGCCGTGGAAACCGCCTTCGGGAGCCTGCATCGATTCAGCATACCGCTTCACCGCCCGCAAGTTGACTTGACCAACCGCGTCCAAATCGCGGAGCGTCGTCAGCGCCGTGAAGGTGCTGAGTACATCGGCGAACGGGATCCGCGTATTGGCGGTGAAGCCGCCTTCGTCGGATTGCATCTCGGCCAAAAATTCTGCGGTATCTTGGTGCTCACTCGGAACGAGTCGATCGAGCGATTGCAGGGTCCCGATCGCAGCGGCGGTCGGGTTGACGCCAGCTCGCTTGGCGGCGCGGATCTCGAGGTAGCCGCCATCGGCATGTTGTTGAGACCGGAGAAACTCGACGACGCGCTCGGGTTCGGGTAAATCGATTTCGATCAACTCAAAACACAGCGTCGTGAGAAAGGTCTGGTAGGTGCTTCCCGCGTGGCCCTCGGGAGTCTTGGCGAAACCGCCGTCGCTGGTGCGAAGAGAATTGAGCAGCCCGGCAACGTTGCCGCGCCACGTCGTGTCTTGGTCCGCGATGACGACTTCACCGGCGGCGAGTTCGCAAACGGCGGCGCCGAAGATGAGCGATACGAGATCGATGATCGATTGGCGACTGGTGAGCCGCGACCGCAAGAACTCCGCGGCCCGCCCGAACACCGTGGGCTCGACCGAATTCAAGATCCACAACGAACGCAGTGCGAATGCGGTGTAATAGGGATCACTCTCGCCCTCGCGACCCGCGAAGCCGCCATCGCCGTGCTGGGCCGCCGCGATCCAAGCGGCCTGGGTTTGGCGAATGCCAGGGTTGAGTCGTGACGCACCATCGGCGAGTCGCAATGTCAACGATTGCAGATACGAGGGCGTCACGGACCGGTTCAACCCGTACCGCGAGGATTAAAGTATTGGGGCTCGTTACCCGCTTTCCACTTGATGTTGCAACCGATCGATGCGTGTTGATCCTGGGTCGGATGGCGATTGGCGAGAACTTCGTCGATGGCGCCACGCAAATCCACGCCTGTCACCGGCGCGTCGGTCTTCGGTCGGCTGGAATCGAGCTGGCCTCGATAAGCGAGCTTCATCTCCGCATCGAACAGGAAAAAATCGGGCGTGCAGGCTGCGTTGTAGGCGATTGCGACGCTTTGATCGGGATCGAACAAGTAGGGGAAGTTGTAGCCCTGGTCGGATTTCTCTATCGCCATCGCAGCGGGGGAATCATCGGGGTAGGCAACGGCGTCGTTACTATTAATTCCGACG
>JBBSJZ010000246.1:0-8491 GCA_038256795.1 Pirellulales bacterium
GTTCCTGCTCCAGGACTCGGTAAGCGTCGGGATCGCGAAAGAAAGCGGTCACACTGATTAACAGATCCTTGTACAAAGCGGTGACTTCTTCCGGCCGTTGCTGCAGCATGTCGAGATAGTGCGTGATGCTGTCGATGTGAGCCAAGCCCATCCTTCTTTGAATACGCCGTAGCACCATCGCCTTGCGGTAGGAATGAAAATCGTACTTCGTTCGTGAATGCAATAAAGTCAGAACTTGGTTCAACAAATCAGCCGACTCTGCCGACGGTGTGTCAACCTGGCCCGCAGTATTCAAGTAAGGCTGCTCGACGTAATTGACTAGCGTTGCAGGCATTTGTTCCGGCGGCATGACACAGTCAACCTGTCCCGTCGCAATCGCGTTGGTCGGCATCTGATCATACTCAGCCGTATCAGGCTGTTGTGCCATCGTCATACCGCCAGCCAGTTTGATCTCGCGGACACCGAGCGCGCCGTGACTGCCTGTACCCGACAGCACAATGCCGATCGCACGTTCCTTTTGGTCTTCAGCCAGCGATCGCAAGAAGAAGTCGATCGATGTTTGCCAAGAGCGCTGTTTCGGCGGATCACTTAACTGAAGGCGACCGTTCGCAAGTGCCAGGAAGTTTTTCGGCGGAATGATGTAGACGCTGTTGACCTCGACGATCACATCTTGACCGGCTTCGACGACCGGCATCGACGTCACCTTGCTTAGCAGCTCGACCATCAAACTATCGTGTGACGGATCGAGATGCGGGATCAATACAAACGCCATTCCGCTGTCCGCAGACATCGCGGTAAAGAATTTCTTGAACGCATCCAGCCCTCCCGCCGAAGCAACAATCCCGACGATGGGAAAACCGCTGGGCGACTCCTGGTTGGGCACTTCTTCCATACTGACCGCTTTTTCATCACTTGGCGTGGTTCGTAACGAACACTGTATTCTATCAGTTGCCGGTCAAGTTCGTCACCCATCATCAGCCGCTACCGCGTTAGCGTCCGGCTCCTACAGCATTCGAAAACCGTGTGCTAACGCACGGAGGCTGATTTGTGCATCGCACTCCTGGCGGAATCCGCCATGCCCGGAATGGCTTGTGCTTCGATGTTCGTGCCAACGCAAGTTGGGCACAATCGTAGCCCATGAGCAGCACCAATTGAGTGCTGGCGATTTGGCAAATGTAAAGGAAAACACAATGCGCATCATGATTGCCGGAGCCGACAAAGATACGTTGACCAGCCTAGGAGCTTACTTTTTAGATCGAGGTCACGCATCGGCGATCATTAGAAATGGTTTGGAGTGCATGGATGGCCTTCGCGGATTCGTTCCCGACTTGCTCGTTATGGAATTCAACATGCTTTGGGGTGGATGCGACGGAGTAATGGCGACGATGAATGACGATTCGCGATTGACCGAGATCCCGGTTGTTTTATTCACCGAGACTTACAAACAGCCAACGCTTGAAGAGTACCCACGGATCATTGCTCGGTTAACGCATCCGTTTCAGTCACACGAATTAACCAGACTCGACGAGTTTCTCAATGAAATGGAATCTTCGCGGACCGTCGCCTCATTCGCCACGAGTTAGTGAATTGTTATGGCACGACTACACAAAAGACGTTCACCTTCAACCAGTATCTTAACCTTTGTGTCGTCGTGCCATTGTCGTTAACCCGACTGCACTCCGACGCTGGCGGAGTCCGCCATGTTGCATTGGCGGTTGCTTCGATATTCCTGAGAGGCCGTTAATGTAACACTAGCCAAATGCACAGGAAACGCGAGTGATATGATCCGGGAAAGAGAGCAATTTGACCATTAATGAATGACGAGTCGAAATCGAGCGAAGCGATTGCTCCCCCTGAATCCGTAGAAGAGTTGCACGAGCAGCGGGATTGGCTGCTCGACACGCTCTCCAGCATCGGCGATGCCGTGATCACCACGGACAGCGAAGGGCGGGTTGCATTTCTGAATCCCGTTGCAGAATCGGTTACGGGGTGGACGCTGCAAGACGCTGTGGGTCAACCCATCGACAACGTATTCGCCATCATCGACGAAGCAAGCCGCCAGCCGGTTCAGAATCCTGCAGTGCTGGCCTTACAGGAAGGTCGCACGTTCAAGTTGGCAAGCCCCTGCCTGCTCATCACCAAAGACGGCACGGAAGTACCGTTTGACGACAGCGCCGCACCCATCCGAAATGAAAAGCAAGAGATCTCGGGTGTTGTGCTGATCTTTCGCGACATCTCTCAGCGGCGAAAGACGGAGCGAGCTTTGGATCAGGCGCTGGCCTACGGTGAGGACATTGTTTCAACTCTACGAGAACCATTCGTCGTTCTTGACAGCACCCTCAGAGTCAAAACAGCCAACCGTTCCTTCTATGACACATTTCAAGTCTCAAAAGGGGAAACGGAGAACTGCTTCGTATACGACCTGGGGAACGGACAATGGGATATTCCTGGTCTGAGGATGTTGCTCGACAAGGTCCTCACCCGCAGCGAATCGGTTTACGACTTTGAGGTTGAACACGTTTTCCCGGATCTTGGTCGAAAGACCATGTTGCTCAACGCTCGGCCATTCCCTCCCGATTCGAAAAATCCCGAGTTGATCTTGCTTGCTGTCTACGACGTTTCCGCTGTCCGCGAGCGGGCACACGAATTGGCCGAGACGAACCGACACAAGGACGAGTTCTTGGCAATGTTGGCCCACGAGCTTCGCAACCCGCTGGCTCCGATCCGAAACGCTGTACAAATCATTCGACTAAATGGCAGCGATGAGAAGGCAGTCGAGACGGCATCCGTCATGATGGAACGTCAAGTCGGTCACATGGTCCGATTGGTGGATGACTTACTTGACGTGAGCCGCATCAGCCGTGGCAAGATCGAACTCCAAAGGCGGCGAATCGAACTGGCTTCTTCCATACACCAAGCCGTCGAAGCCGTCCGCTCTTTGTATAAGGATATGAACCATGAACTCACCGTCACCATGCCGCAACAGCCGATCTATCTCAACGCCGACCCGACTCGACTGGTTCAGGTGGTGGGCAACCTATTAAACAACGCCTGCAAGTTCACCGATAAGGGCGGCCGCATTTCGCTGGTTGTCGAGCGTGAAGGCGAACAGGCCAGTATCCGAGTGCGGGACAACGGCATCGGCATCGTGGAGGAAGAACTTCCCCGGATCTTTGATATGTTCACTCAGATTGATACGTCGTTGGAGCGTTCGGTAAGCGGGTTGGGCATCGGCCTGACGCTAGTGAAAAACTTGGTGGAGATGCACGGCGGCACGGTGCAAGCCAAGAGTGCCGGTAAGGATCAGGGGAGTGAGTTCGTGGTGCGCTTGCCAATCATCGTCGAAACAGCGACATCGCTGCCACCAGAGCCGATCGAAAGTGAAACACCCAGTGCAGCATTGTGCCGTATACTGGTTGTGGATGACAACCGCGATTCAGCCAACACGCTCGCGATGCTGCTTAGGCTCACGGGCAACACGACGCATACTGCTTACGATGGCCTTGAAGCGGTCGAAGCGACAGCGACGTTCAAGCCCGATGTGATTCTCATGGACATTGGCCTACCCAACTTGAATGGCTACGAAGCGTGCCGCCGCATCCGAGAACAGCCCTGGGGCAAGAAGATCGTGATCGTCGCCTTGACCGGATGGGGACAGGAGGAAGACCGAGAGAAATCTGCAAATGCTGGGTTCAACAGCCACATGGTGAAGCCGGTTGATTTCAACGCTCTCAAGAAACTGCTGGCCGAATTGTTGTAGTCGCCTTTGTGCATTCATCATCCGGAACGCCTTAGCATCAAGTTCTCCATCAGCCGCTGGCGCGTTAGCGTCCGGTTTTTTACATAATTCGAGAACCAGACGCTAACGTGCTGCGGCTGATATACAGGGAAAGCCGTGTGCTGGAATCATGGTCAAATCCGCCATGTTGCTTTGAAGGATTCATCGATACTCATATCGCGTTCATTAGATCACTCAACCTCGTCGACTTCGCCCGTCTCAATCAGATCATTTGCCTCGTCGACCGTAAGTTGCCACCTGCTGATCTCATCGGCGCTGTCTGCATTCTCACTGGCGTCCTGGGTGGGCCACAGTATGCAGTCACCGTCAGCGGACTGGAGCCAGAGACAGGCGTTCTCGCCGGATTATACTTTCGCGGATATTATCTCTTGGATTTTCGTAGTCATGGCGTTCATGTGTACTCTAAGTCGACTCAACGAATCGACATTCTACCGGTTTTCGAAATCTGTAATTGCCAGTGCGTACTTTTGCAATTAGTGTGGCTCGCGCTCGATTGATGCAATGTCGGAATGCTATTCCTGAGCCAACGCCTGATCAACTTGCAGCGGACGAGGCTTGCCGGTCTTGGCGTCATTGTTAGTCGTCGGAAAGTCCAAGGACGCTCACGGAAAACTGACGATCCTTGCGATCTTCCAACGCCAGCACCTTGCCGAACAACTCTTGCACGCGTGGAATGGCTGTCTCGCCCGCAAGTTCGCTATACAAGTCGATTAATGCCTGATCGAAAGTAAGCACTACGCGCAAAATCTCGTCTGCAGACATTTCATCGCGAAATTTTAGATGCTTCAGCGAATCAGCAATTGCATCATCGGGGACGTATTTCAACCATGTGTTGAGTATTCCAGTCGCTGTGTCTAGTTTGTAGCCAGCCAGCGTTTTCTCGAAGTTGTCTTCATGCCGAGCCATGTATTCCAGTAACAACTGAATTCTCTCATCCGACTCATGCGATTCCAATGATTCAAGCTGCTTCGCGAGCGATCGGTGGTAACCGCGAATGTTATCGAGAATGTTCTTAACTTGCATTGATGGCATTTTCATGTTTCCTTAGCAGTCATTGTTGCGTCAGCACCAGCTTGTAAACATCGAGTGATCCTTGACAATTAGCTGGCGGAATCATGTAGTGCCACTTCTCTTTCGCGAAGGATTCATAGCCAGGCTAGGTGGCGTAAGCTTCCAGCTTGCGATCGTGATCGGTAAATCGCAAGCTGGAAGCTTACGTGCCTTTTGAAGCCCGTCCTTCCTTGTTCCCGCGACCCTTAATGATGTTTATACCAACCCACCCCTTGGATGTCGTTCCACGAGGTCGTTTGATGACACTCGTAACACTGATTGACTTTCGCGCTTGGCTGACGCGCAATCTTGGCGGAGATCATCTTGAAGTGCATCATGTAGTGGCTTGGTGGCGCTTGATGGCATTGGGCGCAATCCTTTGAACTCGGCGGCGGATGACGGTATTCGGGAATGGTCCATTTCGCCGTCGTGTGACACTGCGCACAATCTTGGCCGAACAGCTTAATGTGAATGTCCTTGGTGGCATGGCAGGTCACACAATTCAGCACCGCTTCTTTGGGCGTGAAGCTCGAATGGCCCTCCTGACCCTGCCCCGCAGGCTGGTGCTGATTGATCCAATCGAACAAATCCTTTTTCACATTCGTGGTGACACCGTTTGACAACGCATCGGAATCCAGTTGACGCAGTCCGATGTTGGCAAGCGCCAGGTGATCCATACCGCTGGGATGCCGGTCGATGCCTCGATGCTCCAAGTGGCACTGGCGACAGCTACCGACGTTGGCATGAAACGCAGTCGGCTGTCGCGCCAGCAATCGCTGCTCGTTTGCGTGGCAGGCGATGCAGTTGTTGGCCTCAACGCCTTTCACCGAGGTATGACAGGCGGCGCAATTGTGTTCCAAAAAGGCGTGCGCTTCGGATAACGCTCCGGGACTGGCCATGCGTTGCCAAGACGTTGCACTCAAGATGCCAGACGGATTCTCACCAGCATGACTACCCAAAAAATAAAATGCTGCAAACAACAGCGAGAACAGAGTTAGCGCGATCAAGATCGCTTTTTTCATACTCATGAGAACCACCTCAGTCCGAAATGAATGCTGGCCCAGATGTGCAGACCAAGCAGCAAATAAAACAGGAGCGAGAGGACGATGTGGATTACCAATGCGCGGCTGAACCAGCGTTTGAAGAACTCATGCGTGCGAATTGCGAACTCCAGGTCCGCGACCGACTCGGCCAGCCGAGTGACCTCAGCGGCCGATCGGCGAGAGGTCGACATGTCGATGCCTATCGATTCAAGACCGGCGACCAATAGCCGCGCTTTCGGAAGGGAATTGGCTTCGTCCGGTGAATTCTCAAGCACACCCCAAGCGCTATCAAGATCGCCCCGAGCGGTCTGTAGCAATAGCAGTTTGTCTTTGATCTCGTGGGAGACGTACTGAAGCATGTAGCGAAGCACAAACCCGCTAACGACGACCAACAACATCGTCGCGGTGAGTGTGATCCCTAACCAACTTTCGGATTTGTGACCGGTATGGATGATCGCGAGCAACGGACCCAAGATGCCGGTGTAAACATGCAACGTCATCAGCGATTGCAGCGAGACATATTTCTTAGTTCGGTTCTGTACCGCAGGAATGCGCTTTGCGAGCGTATAGGCGAGCGGAAACAGCATTAGCAAGGCACCCGCAATTCCGAATGCTGAACCAAGTGCGCTTCCGGCGAATCGCGGCGAGCTATGGACCAGAAAACCGAGCCAGCCCACGAGCAACAAGACCAGTCCACCAGTGACGACGATGCGTTCGTTTTCTTTCATGCCTATGCCTCCACCGTGATTTCAGATTTCGGTTTTGCTTGGCAGGCCAGAATGATGCCGTTAGCTTTGTCATCATCATCCAGTGAGTCCTGAACCTCTTGGTCGACTTCGCCGGACGTCATCTTCACTTTGCAAACACCACAGGTGCCGATGCGACATGAAAAATCGATTCCGATACCAAGTTCCTCGGACAATTCCAGCACGGTTTGCTCCGGCGGACTGTCTCCATTGGTCATATCGAGATGAGTCTTGGAGGACTTGTTGCTGCTGGAAAAGTTGACCGTCGGTCCGCTGGCCGGAGCCAACAATTTGGCAGTCGTACCCGCAGCGGCCGGAGTGGGTTTGGGGGTTCCAAACGCTTCCATCTTGATCTGTTCTGCGGGAACACCCAACTCGGTCAGCAGTTTCTTGGTCGCGTCCATCATGCCCGATGGACCGCAGATATGAATTCGCCGCGATGTTAGGGCGGGCACGGACTCCGTGAGAAATTCCTTGCTGATGCGTCCGCGATGCCCCTCCCAGTCGGTACCTTCGGGTCTGGTGACTGTGACCGCAACATGCAACTTCGGATTCTTCTTTTGCAGTGAAGCTAGTTCCTCGGCGAACATATATTCCGAGGGATAACTGAACGAAAAAATATAGAAGATTTCGCCGTCCCAAGCTTGTTCAGTGAGATAGCGTGTGATGCTGAGCATCGGAGTCACGCCCACACCAGCGGAGATCAAAACGATGTTATCTGATTCGCTGCCATTGAACGTGAATTTGCCAACGGGACCGCCCGCCTCGACCAGTTCGCCGACTCGCAACAGATCAACCATATGACGCGAAACCGCGCCGCGAGGCTCGCGACGCACGGTCAGATCGACGTACTCGCGATGCGTCGGAGATGACGAGATGGAGTACGATCGAATCATCCTTGCGCCGCCGATGAAGAACGCGACGTTGATGAATTGACCGGGAACAAAAGTGAATGGCAGCAGCCCTTCGCCGGACTCTGGGAGCAAGCGAATGGTTTTCACGTTCGGAATTTCGTTCACGACACTGCCAACTCGCAAGTAGCCGCTCCACTTTGCGGTTACCGGCGGTGCTTCATTCGGCTCCGAATCCGCAGGGGGGGCCACCTTGTCGACTTTCGAGTCCTTGGCGGCTGCCGTGGTTTTGGCGTTCTTCCCTGGCGGCGAGGCTTTTTTGGTAGGCAGTTTGCTCATATTTAGCTTCCATTCGCGTCTGCCGCAGGCTTGTCGGCGGAGGCTGTAGACGGGGGCGTTCCAGCGAGCGCCGGTGCGGCTCCAGGTGGCGGTGCTCCCTTGTTGGCTTCAATGCGACTGAACAAGGCGGCGGCGCGGCGCATCTTGACGAAGTACAGTGCGATCATCGCCAGCGAGAATACGATCAGCAGCCCCATCGCGAACAAGTGAAACGGCGAAGCACCCCAAAGTCCGCTGCTGACTTGAACTCCTTGCGGCGGTTGCAAACTCATTTCGCTCTTGAACCATTGCAGTGCGACTTGGTGCGGTGGTTGACCTTCCTTCAAAGCCCGCTGAGTCGCAACGCCACTCTCAAACTCGGCAAGAGCCGCATGCATCTTGGTTGTGGCGTCTTGCATGGCCGCATAATCGTCGGTCCCTACGGCAGTCGCCAAGCGATCCATTCCCGTTGAAAGAAGTGTCACCGCAGCTCGCATCCGCTCATCAGCTTTTTGTAAAGTTTCGGTGCGTTGCTCCGGCGTTTGATCCTTCAAGTTCATCAACGTCGGGTACGCCTCCAATGGTGGAGCTTTGCCCATATCTTTCATCATGTCACCCATGCCGCCACCACTACCGCCACCCATACCACCGCTTGCACCCATGCCACCTTCGCTCATCCCAGTA
>JBBSJZ010000247.1:0-8468 GCA_038256795.1 Pirellulales bacterium
AATGGCGGTTCGATGACTTTTCCCGATCTTGCTGGGTCGTCAGCGGAACCCTAGGATACGGCTACTCGACTTTCGCCCGGCAAAACACAAGAGCGGATAACCAATAACGATTTGACTTCGCGTCGTGCGCAGGTTGAGCCCAAATTCTCTTTGTATGGCCCAGCGTTCTGTAAACCTTTGAAGCTGAGGTGATAGCCGAAGCTCAAGTCGTCTGTTCAAGAAGCCCGGAACTTCTTCGGGGTTCTTGACGATGGTTTTTTCTTCCGTTGGCACACCCAGTTGCGGGCTCGTTTGCCGTGCCGTGCGAGTTGGCTGCTGGATTGCGATGGCCAAGGGCTGCGCCAGGGCATGCTCGCAGCGTGCTGTAGCCGTGTTGATCGACGCCTAAACGCTGCTTCCGCCGAGTGATTCTACTTGTGGTGCGCACCTTCATCCTTCGCCTCCCGAGGGCGCTCAAGTTTTGCCGGTTCGCTGCGTCGTTGAATTTCATTGCCAGATTATCCGCTGTCGAAGTATGCGAGTGAATGATCGGGCAAGATCCCACGAGCTTGCAGTGACACATAAGTCACCTCCACGACGCGCATCTCGCATCCGCAGGCGGCGCATCGAAGCGGCGTTGTGAGTGGCTTTTCTGGCGGCGCGTAACCACTGCCGAGCCAGAACGTCCAGCCCCGAAACAGCCACACCAGCCACTTCACTTCTTCGAGCGCCAGCTTGCTGCTGGAACTCATCCAGCCGTAGTGACGAACCTTGTGAAAGCCGGGCGGCATCACGTGTTGCATGAAGCTCTCAACGAACTTTTCTCCAGAGACCTGTTTGATTTCTACGCGACTCAATTTGCGGCGAATCTTATAGGTCACCGTTGCCTCATCCACCGCGACAATGCGACTGTCGTTGATCGCCACTCGATGCACGTACGGCGCTAAGTATTTAAGCGTCGGTATGCCGTGCCCGACCGGTTGAATGTCGACCACGAACTTCTTTTCCCAAGCTTCAAAGGGCACGAGGTCGTACAAGCCTGCCGCTCGCAGCTCATCGGCGAGCTTCGCCTTGTAGACACGGATGAGAGTGCCATGATGAAACAAGAAGTTCTTCGGCGTGCTCTGCCAGGATTCGGCACTGCCACTTCCATCCAACTTCACCCCGCCGCCGGGAACGACGTAGTGAATGTGTGGATGATAGACCGCTGGGTCGCGACCCCAAGAATGCAGCACGCCGAAGAAGCCCAACTCGCAACCACGCAGCGACTTGGTCGCCGCACCGACATCGCGGATGCTCTTGCTGCTGGCGTCGAACAGACAGCGATAGCCGTCGGCTTGATGGCTGCGCAGCACCCAGCCCAGTTCACGTGGGACCATGAACGTGACCAGGAAGTGATGCACCGGCATTAACTTGGCGGACTGCTTTTCAATCCACAACTGGCTCTTTTCGTGACCACAGTTCGGACAGTGCCGATTGCCACACGAGCGACCCACCCAGTGCTCTCGACCGCATCCCGTGCATTGGTAGTGAACGCCACCGAGCGTGCCGGTTCGGCAACGCATGATCGCGCCCAGTACTTTCTGCTGGACCATCGAAACGGAGCCTGAGTGCTGCAGCAAGTACGCCGGTGCGAATTGCCGCAAGGCATCCGCGACCGTTGGCATGGTGTTGCCGCGATGTTACTTCAGCTTCGCTGCATGGCCAGCTTCGTTGTCCTCCTCGCCTGGATACTTGCCAAACATGGTGTTGATGACATCACGCGAGTTGGCCTCGGCGGTGTCGGTCAAGTGCAAGTAGATCATCGTGGACTGGAGCGACGAGTGACCCATCAGTTTTTGAAGTGCCTTGAGCCCGACGCCTGCTTCGAGTAGATGCGTCGCGTAACAATGCCTGAGCGTATGCAGCGTCACTCGCTTGCCGAACTTGCTCGACTTGGCGACCAGAACGATAGCTTCCTGGACGGTCTTCTCACTCATCGGATTCTCAGCCGTGCTGATGCCTTGCTTGGCCAGCGTGTGGTTGCGCCCGTCGCCGGGGAACAGCAGCGATTCATGCTGGTGCGTTCGCCAATAGCCTCGCAGCAACTTCAGCGTCGAAAGAGGCAAGGGCAACATGCGATCTTTGGCACCTTTGCCGCGATGGATGTGAACGAACCCACTCGCGGCATCTATGTCACTGACTTGCAGGCACAACGCTTCGTTGAGCCGCAGCCCAAGGGTATAAACGGTCCAGAAGAACACCCGCAGTCGGTAGGTCCTGGTGGCATCCATGATGCGGTAGACCTGCTCGATGGTCAGCACGACGGGCAGCGTTTTGACGTTCTGCAGTTTGAGCATCGCGAAGATCTCCCAGTCACGCTTGCAGGTGAAAGTGAAGAAGAACTTCACGCCTGAGAGTGCGACGCGGAGCGAGCCGTGGGCGAACTCCAGTTCATTCTTGAGATACAGAAAGAATTGCCGAACTTGCGTTTCGGTGACCTGGTCGGGACTGCACTGGGCGAAGTCGGAGAGTTGCCGGACAGCCCGGATGTAGCCATCGTGAGTGCGCTTGGCCTTGCCGGTCAGATGCAAGTCATCGGACAGGCGCTGACGAAGTTCAGCGGGAAAGTAGTGCCCACGTGGATGTACAGGTCGATCAGGGTTAGACTTGGACACGAATGCATTTCCTGAAGCAGGAGGAGTTGATGAGCTGTTCACAGCGAACAGCTCCTCCTGCCCAGGATGCTTCAAGAGACGCCCCAGTCACTCCGAAGATGCCCCAACACACAGACCCCGCCGCGATAGCGGCTTACTTGAACCATTCGATGCAACCGAGCGGCAAAGTCGGGCGTTTTGAAGTGGTCAATCAACCTTCGCCGCCCGTTGACCGTTGACGTTATTCGGTTAAATCCGATGTCGCTCGCTCCTTCTCAGTTTTGGACTGGAAATTGAATGGCTGACGATCAAGCGAAGGAAGCATTTAGCGAGAGATACATCTTCATGTTCATGGACGCAGCCGGACGTGGGTTGCCAGTTGACGCGAGTAGTGTGTTGCTGACTGATATGCAGATGCGACACAACGCGTTTGAAGTTGAAATGACCGAAGCTGCTCAAGAACTGCTCGGGGACATGCCGCCGATTGGTGATCCTGGACTCGTTGTCTTAATCGAGGATGTTGTGAAACGTGTCCGATCGGGAGAGACAATCAAGTGCAAGACCACATTTCCTGAAGCTGCGATGGGAGTTTTATGGGCGTGGCATATCGTGACACGATTTCAATGGCAATGGCGAGCGGTTAAGAAGGACTGGTGGGAAACGCTTGCGATTGCGGATGCCGATAACAAGTACGTGATTCTGCCTGTACAGTTCATGCGCGGCGTTGCTGACAATAAAGAAGTGGAGAGATGGCCGCATGACATCATCGCCGAAATAGAAAATGGCCGTCTTCCCGCTTCCAAAGCAGGGGAGCTTTTTCGTATATGCTGAAACAACTGGGACCTCAATTCTCAACTCGTATCGGATAACCAAGCGATGAACGCGGAGTGGCCGACAGAGCGTTTACGAATGGAAGATCAACCGCGGCCGACCGCATATCGCCAACTTTATCGCAGAGACGGAGAATCCAAGTGGCGCTGGTAGACGTTGGTATGCCCTGTGCTCTTTGCGGTGAACCGATCGCCGATCCGATGCACGGCACCTTCGCAATGACGATGTGGGGCATCGACGATCTGCGATTTTTCTCCCTTGACGACGCCGCTTGCCATCAAGGATGCGTTGATCAATGGAAACTTTGCGACGAATTCATCGCCTACTTCAACCGGAACTGCAAAAATCAACTTTACGTTGATCGTCATGGTCATGTCGCGTACCGCTTCGACTACGCGCACTGGATGCTCAGTGCATTGACGCTGGCATTTGGAATCTTGATTTGCGGGCCACCGCTTGCGTTGCTTGAGGCCGGTTGGCGAACTCGACTTGCACGATTCACTGCAGTCGTGTCACCGTACGCGATCCTGGCAATTGTCGTCGCTTCCTGTACAATTCGATGGTCGTTTGGTGTCGCACTACTGTACGGTGCAATGCTGTGGGGCCTTGCCATAATCGTCGCGTTCGCTGTCGTCGTTGTGTGGCCGACCGTTGCCGACCGATTGCGATAACCATCCCGGCAAAGCCAAAGGTGACGAGGGTAATTGACGTTCTCGTTCGCGTTGGAAATCATAGGATGAAGGTGAAATTTCAAAATTTTCTAAAAGCCAATCCATCGGGCTATGGATCAAGCGTGGCCTAGTCGCTCTGGCTCGCGGGGGAGAGTCGTCCCGCGAAGCCGCCCGAAGCCGGCAGGGTGATGGGCAAGGCTTCGCCTTGCTTGATCTTTAAAGCGGTGCGAATGAGATTCGTCGGCCCGGCGCTGGGATCGTCGATGTAGAGTTCACCGGTGTAGTCCGGTTGATCGAGAAAATCCAGCGACAGGGTGAGAGTTTGTTGTCGGTCCGCGGTCATGCCGGCGACGTACCAGTCCACGCCGTGACGCCGGGCAATGACGATGCACTGGCCCAGTTCCGAGTGGATCACACGCGTCTCGTCCCAGGTGCAGGGAATCGAAACCAGGAACGGCAAGTCCGGTTGCCCACGGTACGCGGCAGGAAAATCAGCCATCATCGGCAAGTGGTTTTGGTAGACGATGTACATCGCCAATTGATGGCCCCGGGTGCCCTGGACCGGCGGCGCCGCATTACGGGCGACGAAGTCTTGCGGCAGCACGTTGCGCATGCCGCCTTGGTGATAGTCGAGTGGGCCGGCGAGCATCCGGATCATTGCCGCATCGAGATTGTGTTTCGGGTGAGTGCCAAGGTTGCCCGGCGACGACCACTTGTTGTATTCCTGGTTGAGCACCGCTTCGTAGGACAACACGTTGGGCCAGGTTCGCTCGATCCCCGTCGGCTTATACGCGCCGTGCAGCGTCAACGTGAGGTGGTGCTTGGCGGCTTTCTCAGCCATCTCGTGATAGAACGCGACCATCTCCTGGTCATCGCGATCCATGAAGTCGACCATCACCCCCTCAATGCCCCACTTTTCGTACGTCGCAAAAGCGGTGTCAATTTGAGGCTGGAGCGCTCGCCAGTGCATCCACAACCGCAATCGGACTCCTTTCGCTTGGGCATACTCGAGCAACTCAGGCATGTCGATCGAGGGCGCCGGGGTGGTTACATCCGTGGGCCCTTGCGGCGCGATCGGACCGCCGTACCAAGCGATATCGAGTCCATCGAGCGAATGGTAGGGAATACCGTTCTCAGCGCAGAAGTCGATGTAGTGCTTCATCGTCGCCGTGTTCACACCGGGCTCGAAATCGACGTCTCCGAGCACGTAGTGATTCCACCACGGAAACGTCGTCTTGCCCGGCTTGATCCAATCGCAATCCGATATTTCACACGGATCGCTGAGGTTGAACACGAGATTCGATTCGAGCAGGGGCCCCCAATCGTCCGCGATCATGAGTAGCCGCCACGGAGACTCAAGCGGCTGGGTCGCGATCACCTTGGCAACGCCGGGCGGGAGTCCAGCCGGTGGATGGAGGTGCGGTGAGAGCCGGGTTGAAAACGTGGACGTCGAATCCGCGTCGCGAGCAAGATATGCACCGGCGTAGTCGTGGAGATCCGCTTCCGTGACTGCGATCAAAGCACGATTCGATGTCGTCACGACCATCGGCAATGCCAACAACTGAGTCGCATCAATCTCGTCCGTGCGTTTGGACTCGTAGTATCGCTCGTAGGATGTTTGGTAGTTGACGACCGGCATGTAACGGCATTGGTTCGCGGTCGGAAACGTGAGTTGCGTGCGCTCGTTGCTGAGCACGAGTGGCTCGCTCGGGTTACCTCCAGGCACACGGTAGCGAAACGCGACTCCATCATCGAAAACACGAAACACGAGTTCGAGTTCCCGCGGTAAGGGATTGGCATCGCTGAGGGTGGCGACTAACTCGTTGTGGTGATTGCGAATCGTCGACGCTTTGCCAACCGCAGCCTGGTAGGTTTCGTCCACGCTCGACTTCGACGATTGAGCTGTCGAGAAGTGGTCGACCAAGTTCGCTGCGCCCTCAAACTCGAGTCCTAGCATTCCCGTCGCGATCACCCAGTCATGAAAAGTAACCGCGAAACTGGGGCGTCCGTCCGCATTGAGTTCGAAGATCAGCCCAATCTGGCCATTGGGTGACGCAATTTTCTGTGGTTCATTCGCGGCGGCGGTACCGAGCGAGACGACGAGCGTGATGGCCGATAATAAGGCCGCGGGAGTGAGAGTTGGTGTTCGCAAAGTCGCCTCGAGAGTTGGAAAGTGAGCTCGGCATTTTACACTCCGTCGTGGGCCGGATGCTTGCGGGTCGGTAATCCGACATTTTCACTTTTCTTTAAACAAATGGGGCCACCACGCGCATTGACCCATCGGATGCCTTATTCTCTCGGTACTTGTCCCCCGCAATTCCCCACCTGCCAATCTGCTTCAATATGCAGCTCTCGTCGCAAAATCTTTCGCTGCTGCTCAACGAAGTTTCTGCGATGGTGGCCGCTAATCGGTCGATCGCTGCGGGATTATTTGAGCTCGGTGATCGATCCCTAGGTCGGTTCGGGGCAGTCGCTCGCCATCTATCCAAACGGCTTGATGCCGGCGAGTCAGCGGAGTCGGCATTTGCGAGCGTTAGTGGTCGCGCGTCGTCCGAGGTCTCGACCGCCTTTCGAATGCTCGAGCAGGTTGGAAGCGCCGCACCGATTGGCTGCGTCGCACGGTCGATTCAACGACGCCAGGAAACGCGAGTCCAGCTCGCGATCGCGGCAATCTATCCATTCTTAACCCTATTCATCGCCTACTGCGTCGTCGTTTGGGTGTTGCCCTGGTTCGTGCTCAATCATTTCTATGACGACTTTCTGGGGACCCGTGGACTGGACCTGCGTTTGACCGCTGGCTTGAGATGGTTGCAATCGAACTTTTGGATTCCGCCGCTCATCGCTATCGGGGTCGGCGTCGTTTGGTTTTTTGCAGTAGCTCCGAGACTGGGGATGGCGGGTTTACCAGGATTCGGGCGGGCGTTTCGCGAAGATCGTTGGGCACTTTTCTGTGACTTGATGGCACTCGAGATCGAAGCCGGAGTACCGATGTCGGAGGCGATCTCGCTGGCGGCCGGGGCGGCGGGGGATGCATCGTTTCGCAGTGCAACCGTTGCTGCCACGACGGGTGAGTCGGCTCGGCTTTTGCCACCGCTGCTGCGTTGGACGCTCCAGCGAATGATACCCCCGGGGATCGCGGCGGACGGCGTGGTGTCGGATCATGCCAACGAATTTCGGTTATTGGCGGATTGGTATCGAGACCAAGCCCAAACGCGTCATCGATTTTGGATCGAGTGGCTACCCGTGATCGCGGTGGTGGCGGTCATGTTGACACTGATTCTTTACCTGTTGACGACGATGTTGATGCCGCTTTACAGCATGTTGTCGCTCATCGGAGTTCTCAGCTAACACGCCATGACGAACTCAAATAGCAAGTCGATATCCGCGGAGTCGCCGTCCATCGAAGGAACGCTCGCCATGATCGCAGCGAGTGAGCATGCGACCGGCGGATTGCGAGCTTTGGCCCAAGAGATCGGTGGTCGTCGTGGGCGTCATTACCATGCGCTCGCCGACAAAATCGAGCGAGGTGAACGGGTTGAAGCGATTCCGATGGCCCAGCCCCGTTCGGTCGCTCGCTTGACTCGGTTCGCGATTCTCGAGCGCGGCCGCGGGACGACTCGCCGTCATTTAATCGTTGTCTGCGCCTTGGGTTTCTTCTATCTGCTCAGCTCACTCACGGTGGGTTGTTTCGTGCTCCGGACGACGGGGCCATTTGCACTGGAGTTCATGGAAGAGCTTGACGTCGCTTATGAGACACGAATGGCGAGTTGGGCATCACATGAATTTTTTACCACCGCGTACGTCGTCGCCATCGTTGCCTTGATCGTCACGGCGATTCTGTTCGTCATTCGCATCATGCCTCGCTCGCCTGGGTGGATTGAACGATTGTGGGATCGCGTTCCGATGATCGGGCCTACGCTCCGAGCTAAAGAATTGGCGGAGATGGCCGAATCCATTTACCAGTCGCTCGTCGGTGGGCGAAACTATCCCGAGGCCTTTGCCGTCGCGCGTCAATCGACGCCGTCGACGCGGCTGCATCGTTGGCTGGGTGATGCCCAGGCACGCTCGGAATCCGGGGCCAGTCTGGCGGCGATCGCGAACACCTTGCCCGGTCGGGGTGAGTTCATCGGCGGCGTTCTTGCGACGCTGGCCAGCACTCCGACGGAGGCTGCATCCGTGGACCTTTGGCGTGAGACGTCGGTGAGAATGCATCAATTGATGCAAACGCGTGGCCAACGTTTGCGCACGGTCTTGGCACCGACGCTCGTGGTAGCGTCACTACTAATCGCCAGCTTTGCGCTCATCCAATCGATGGGAACACTTTATCAAGTGATCGAGTTCATTTCTAATA
>JBBSJZ010000248.1:0-8466 GCA_038256795.1 Pirellulales bacterium
ACCGGTGCCGAGTTACCAAGCCAACTGGAGACATCTTTGATTGGGTACTCAGCGAGTAACTCCGTCTCGCAAGTTGCCCTCAGGTTCTGAAAGAGCTTCTCCCAGGGCACTAGACCGGCTCGCTCGATGATCTTCGTGAATGTCGTCCCGATGTTCGAGTCCGCTGCGTATCGGGATTGGACGAACTCAGCCCCCTCCGGCGCCATCTCTCTGGCCCTCATCAAGTGCGGAAGCAACTCAGGGAAGATCGGGCAAACTCTCGTTGGAGGGGTTTTGTTGCTCCTAACGATCATCCGGCGATTCGGGATGTCGATGTCCGCCCAACGCTGGATCCTCGTTTCATGCGATCGCATCCCGGCATAGCGGGCAAAGGCTAGCATGATTCGCCAATCCTCGCAGCCTGCGACGCGGATGCACCTTTCAATGTGGTCCGCTGGTACGAACACTTGCCGCTCGGTGTTGGCGCCCACGGCTGCCTTCTCGTCATGGAAGGGGCTTTCAGGAATCAGCTTTCGTTTGACGGCGTCGGCAAAGATCTCCTTTGCTCGTCCCATCCTTCGTCGGACCGTGTTGAACTCAAGCCCCCGCTCGGGCTCGTCCTTTGGCACCTTGCGGGCCTTGGTCTCCAGCCATACCCGGTAGTCTTGGGCGTCGCCCTTGGTGATCTCGTCCAGACGCTTGTGGTCCGAAAAGAACGTGCAAAGGTTGTTTCCCGCAATTTCGATCTGCTCTACCGTCCCCGGTTTCCGGTTCCCGCGTTTCACGTAGGCATCTATCCATTTCCGCAGCGTCTCGGGTTCTTTGGCTGATTGAGACTCTCTTGGCGTGACCAAGCCCCAGTCGGCTAGTTGGGCGTGTTGCTTCTCGGGAAGCGTTAGCAGCCACTCAGCGACGTCGAGAGAAGGCGATTCACTTTGATTGCGAGCAAAAGCCAGCTTGTCGAGTTTGACGCCAATCGACTCGGCTTGCTTCTTAGTCGCTCGGGGACCCGGATAGAACGAGCGACGCTGTTTTGATTCGATGAAGAACCGAACCTCGTAACTACCCGTCGCGCGACGATACACGCTCGCCATAACACACCCCCACGATGTTTGCTGGATCCCACGATTGAAGAAAGCAGGCGGCGGACCGGCGTGGGGCCAGCGTTCGGCTCGAGTTCCTAGCCGCCTGCTTTTCAGAGATTATCAGCCTTGTGGTTAGATGTCACGTCTCTCGTGACCTTCGTTCGTTCCCTGTCTCGCGTCTGGATTTGCCCCAATGAATCGCTGCGTTGCCTTTTCCGCGTCCTTGTTCGCCTTCGTTGCCGTTTTTCTCCCCGGCTGCTCCGACCGAGCCGCTTACGATGCTGCGGTGATTCGGTACCACCGAGAGCAAAACGATTACGCCGATCTTGTGCTCGAACGAGAGGACGCGGAACGCAAACAGGTCGAAAAACGATTGGAACGACGCCAACGCTTCATCGATGAGGCAGGCGAAGACCCTGTTGTCTTGGCGGTCGCAAACCAGTTAGCTGACAAGAGTGACGAAGAGTCATCGGCGGTCGATGCTGACGCGCTGAACGAATTGGACGTGTGGCTATCCATCCAGCGCGAGAAAGTCAGTGATGCCAAGAAAGCCATGGAGGCCCTCGACTAACGTAAGGCCACGTTTTTGCTCGATTCCATGGCTCTGGCATCTGATTCCATGGCGTCGGCTCGAGCAATGACTTCTTTGCGAAGCTCGTCATACATTTTTTTCTGACCGGCTTCGATGTGCCTTCCAATCTCAGCAACCAGCTTGTCGGTGTGAACTTCAAATTTCACTGCGATCTGCTCCTGCCCCACGATGTTAACATCTAGGGGCAGCTCCTTACCGGCGCTCTTGGCTTGCTCCCGTTGCTGCTGAGCCTGCGCCGTCCTGCGTTGAACATCCTCGGGATTTAGTCCGAAGTCATTCGCGACCTTGCGAGTGCGTTCCTGCTGCTGAACGATGGCGTCTTGATAGTCCTTGCCCAATTGACGGCTTTCGCCCGGCTTCGAGGGCTGCTCTCCTTCCCGCAGCGGCAGTTCCCCCGTGGCTTTCATCAGCCGTTGACGGGTTTCAACGACGCGTTCTTGGCCAACCATTAACGATTGATTTGCTTCTTCAGCACGCTTGAGAACGTTGTCTTTTTGCTCGCCCCTCACCTGTTTTACCAGGCCGATCTGGTCGTACCGCTTGGACTCGATGTTCCCTTGAATTGACTCACGCCCTTTGCTTCGCTCGGTAGTGAACGACTGAATCGATTTGCGGAGTTCCGTAAGCTGCTTCTCAGCGGATACCGCATCTTCAGGTCGCCCCTGTTGCTTCGCTAATGCCGCTTGTCCAATCAACGTTCCCTCCCGGCCTTCGAGCTTGCCAGTCCGCGTTGATGTTTCGGCGTCGAAGTCGGCAAGCGTCTTTTCAAGCCTGCTGATTTCCTTCCCGACGTTACCCAGTCTCTCCTGCGGTGTGTTCGCCAGGGTTTGCGTGAGAGCGAACTTCTTGCCCGCGAGGTTCTCGCTAAGCGAGCGGAGGGAGTTTGCCCGCTCTAGTTCGATCGTCTCGATGGTCATTAAGTGAGCGATGCGACGACTCGCTTCGGCCGCATAGGCCACGCTGCGGTCTTGGGCCTCCTTGGTGGCTGCCGCTCCGATGAGGTCGAATGCCCCCGTTGTATTACCAACCCAGCTGAGCACCGATACTTCACTGGACGCGATCTTGTCCGTCCAACTGCCGACCGCAGCGCCGCCCATAAAGCCCGCCGTTTGTACTTCCTTGGCAAACTCATAAGCGGACTTGCCCGCGAAGGCGATCCCCGCCACGGCAGCGGTACCAGCCGCAGCGACGCCCGCGAATGAAGTCACGAGCCCGGCGCCAGCACTGCCGAGCGTACCCAATTGAGTCGCCAGCGCGGGAATGCCCAGCTGCGTCGCCAACGAAGTAACATGAGTGGTGACGGTGCGAAGTGCCGCTAGTGCC
The DNA here is from genome assembly GCA_038256795.1 of Pirellulales bacterium. Lineage (GTDB taxonomy): Bacteria > Planctomycetota > Planctomycetia > Pirellulales > Pirellulaceae > JBBSJZ01. The sequence goes on from JBBSJZ010000248.1 coordinate 2,980, forward strand.
GCAGTTTGGACTCGGCTTGCCGCCGCGGTGTCAGAAAGTGCACTAACCAGCGAAGCCACGCCTTCAATCGCGATCGGACTGGCGCCAGCGCCGGCGGCAACTATCCCCGCGACATTTGCGGCTCCCCTCCCTAGTCCAGTTGATGTTCGCCCGGTATGCGATGGAGTTGGTGTTGATACGCCGCGTGGTGATCGTGCTACTGAACTCTGCGAGCGGTTTCGGTTCAGAATTCCATGAGCGACCGACGCCTCTTTCGCCGCGACCGATTCAGCCGACAACGCCCTTCGTAGCGACTCTGAGGAAGATTCAGCGATCTTTGCAGCCGCTCCGTCCGCCCTGGTTGCCGCGACTTTGGTGAGCACTGAGGTTCGCACACTATCGACGACACTCGCAGCCGATTTCAACGCATCGTAACCATCACCGATCGAGGCAATAGTTCCTTGAACGTCCGACAACGTCTTGGCCGCTGCGTCGGCGTGTTTCTGGTCGGCAAGTCCCAATGAAGCCGCACCACGAGCGAGTTGGCCAATCGCGTTAGCCGCCCGATCGGCGGCGCCGGTCACGCGTTCACGGCCGCGATCAATCCGATCGAACGCCGTTGTCGCTGCCTTCGACTCTTTTGAATAGCTCTCTGAACTCACGTTGCCTGCGGTCTCGGACAACGACGCTCGCTTTGACGATGCTACCGCTGCCGCTGCCGACGTTGCAGAGATGGCCTTGAATTCAGCCGTGTTCGCCTTCTCCGCCGCACTGGTGGCCGTCTGGTAGGCCTTGGTCGCGTCCGCTGCGAACTTCTTCAGGTTGCCACTCGCAGCGACAACGGCGCTATCGTCGACGCCCACTTTGATCTTGGGGTTGATCGCGCCAACACGTTTTAGTGTTTCAAGATCCTTGGTTGCACTTTGGATGCTCGCGTGAACGCTATCCGCGCCAGTCACTCTCACAGCGAGGGTGACCGGCGGTGTCGGCTTGCCCGCTTCCCGGATCGCTGCCGCCGCCGCTTGTGCTCGCTGAACCGATTCAGCCACGGTGGACGCGTTAGTTTGCTGAATCGACTTCTCGACGTCGCTGAGTGACTTCAGCGACGCGATGCGAGCGGACGCGGAAGCAACGTCGTTGCCTCGGATCGACGCGAGTTCTTCAGCCTGCTTGGCATAGGCTTGAACGATCGACCCACCGGGCATCGCTTCCGTTGGCGTCCGCGTCGCTGCAAACGGCTTCGCATCGCTTCGCGGGGATGACGCACTTTTTCCACTACCGGAATCCAGGCGAGCCATCGCCGCTTCGATTCGATTCACCTGTTCGATAGCGGCGGTCCCCGCATCGACAACGGCTTTGCCGATTCGCGATTGAACCGCCTCAGCTCCTTTGGCGAAAGCTTCAAGCCGAGACTGGGCGTCGGGATGTTCGACGAAACCGATTCGATACAGGACGTCTTGGGATTCAGACATGGGCGCAACTCGCGTGTGATTGTGGAGCACGCAAGCTACCGCATGAACCGCCACCGATCATCCTGAGAGGAAGCGGCTGATCTGCAAAGCCAGTTGACGCCCCAGCCGTTCAGAGTCCTCAGCTCGTTCGATGTCACGCAAGATCAACGATACGACTCGGTACCGCTCAGCGAATAGGGCATCGTTGACGAGGTGTGTCGGGACCTTGAACACTGGCGTTTGCAGCCGACTGTATAGGTCGAGCAACTGGCAATTCTCTGCCGAGAGCGAGAAGAGCCCATCGGTGTCCGGTTGGGCATCAACGCCCTTGGGGCAGATTTCGCACGGTGGTTGCGATCCTGTTGGGCGAGGAACCATCCGTTCCTCACCATCGCCGATTGCGTAGGTCTGCGGGACGCCCTCAGGAATCGCGTAGATGTGCCGTTGGCATTCGGAACAGGGCAGATGGGCGAGTGCTGGGTACTCGTGAAGTAACCGCAGTGCCCGCCCTAGTTTCCCAGCGACTCCGCGACGGCTTCTATCGCAGATGTTGGTTTTGCCTTGGCTTCGGATTGTGGATCTACGTCGCCGCCATCAATCTGAGCATACACAATCATGAAGACACGCTTCTGCAGATAAGGGCAAAGTCGATCGACCCATTCCGCTGACGGCTTGGGAATACCGTCCACCAGCTTTCCGTCCGCCTCGAGAACTTCCCACGCGTGAATCCGTTCAGCTATGGTCGCTGAGACAAGATCCTCCGCTTCACCAGTTTTGCCGCGAGCCTGTAATTGCGAGATTCGATCTTCGACGGCTTTCTGTGGACGGGACGCGGTCGGGCGAAATGTGACTCGCATGGCATTGGAAATTCCTTCCACGGCTTCGATGTAGCGAGTGATCGTGAGTCCATCATCATCGAGAATAAAGTTCTGCATCGGTCTGCCTTCGAGCGGATCTGAGAAAGTATGGTTGCGGTCGCTGTCATACGTCACGCTCCCAACGATTCAACCCAATCAGCGGGCTTGGTACTTCGCCGCTTCCACGAACGCGATTCGATGCATGGCCGACCTCAAGGGAGCCGACAACCGTTCCAGTCGATCGCTGCGGACGTACATGAATTGCCGAGCCGGCACCCAGCGGCTCCCGTAGTTCTGAATTGCCGCGTGATGCACGGCACCGCCGCTAATCCCCACCGTCAATTCACCGGTACTGTGACGCTCGATGTTGCCAGCGGCACCATGCTGCGTTGCAGCTCTGAACATCGCTCCCGATTTCCGAAGCAGATTGTGGCTCGCTGGTTGCCGCCGTGCTGGCCAAGCTGCGCCGTGTGCGTCTGCCTGGGAGTCGAAGCTCCCTGCGACTTCGCTGCGGACGATCGCCGCCATTTCCGTTTTCTCTACGTCCATCGAATCAGCCAAAAGGGCTCGACTGAGGCCCCTCAAGTGAGCCGCGAATGATTCAGGCGAGAATGCCACTACCTGAACTGCTCCGGCCAAACCGGCGCAGGCTCGGGGTTCAGAAGCTCTGCTGAGAAATTCAAGGTGACACTGTACCCTTGGTACTTACAGAATTTCACGCGAGGTGCCACCATCACGACAACTTGCGAAGTATCTGCGGCCGGCTCAATCGTGGTTCGCCCCCAACGGCTCTGGACGTTCACCGATAAAAGTATTGGGCCAACACGGAATCGACGCCTGAGCATTCGCTGCGTCGATTTTGCGGCATCTTCCGAGCCAACCCTAAACTCGAGGGACCAACGGCGCTGCGTGCGCGTATCAAATTTCAAAATGGTCACGTCGCGGAACTCGCTTCGTTCTCCCCGATACTCAATCCAATGTGCATCGGCAAATTTATCATTTGCGTGGGCGTGGGCGATTTCAGTCGTTGTCTTCATTGGGCCAGTCTGTACTCAAAAAGAATTGCTCGATGATCGTTACCGCCCGAAGCGCTGCGTCGTTGGTCGTCGCTATCGCCGTCGCTTTGATACCACGGACTTCATCCAAGATCTGCTCTTTGTACGCCTGAGAATTCGCGATGCGTTGGTCCCGACATCGAATCACCTCCAGCTCGAAATCGGCCGTGTCGGTTAATTGATCATCACATGAAGCTGCGTCGTTGAACTTAGTTGCAGGTTGCTCTGCGTCATCGATTCTGGGCCATTTGCCGAGCTCATCTTCCAACACCCGGCTAATTGCGTCCTGAACGTCCGCTTCCACCGGGATGAGTACCGCACACATCGACATTTGATGACTCAGCTGGTCCCGGAAGTTTTGAACCCAGCCGATCAACTCGGCGCGTAGCGCCTTGCGAACCGTTTGATCGATTGCAGCCATGACGTCGCGTTTTGACTCATCAATGAGGTGCTCGATTTGCGTTTCCATCACAATTCTCCTGCTTGAGTTTTTTGCTGTATCGCGGAAATCGCGAACGCTAATGAGTACCAAGCTCGATTTAGAACGCAAACAGTCCGCAATTCTGATCATTTCGCCAAAATTTCTTGCTGCCTCAGCGTTTGAAGGCCACGTTTAATCAATCCTGCTGCCGCCTGCTGACTCCTGTTCATCGACAGCGCCACGTCCTGAATCCCGCATCCGTCAATGTGCCGCAGCCTGATAGCTCTTGCCTGACTTGCTGGAAGCGACGCGACTGCCGATCGCACCGCTTCCCGATCCTCTGCGAAAACGATTGCTTCGATACCTGTCGACTGCTTGGTGCTTCGCTCGCTCGTCGTAAACCCATCATCCATGGACCGCTCTACGTACACCGATCGCTTCTGAGTGGTGACGTGCGTTGTCACTGCTGATTGGATGGTGTGGATCAGGATCGCGCGCAGCCAACTCCAGAATTCGTGTTCAGTGTTGCCAGTGAACGACGCGATGTCACGGACGACTTTCATAAATGTCGTCTGGATCACATCTTCGGGAGAGACTCGGACTTGCAGACGCGGACTCATTTCATGACGTGCAATCCTATGCAGGCGACCAGCAAACCGTCCCAGTACCTCGCCAAGCGCATCCGACTGTCCGTCAATGGCAGCCTTGATTAAGGAATTTGTTTCTGCCTTGACGCCGTCTCGAACACGCGTCACGTCAGACGGTGGACCTTCAGCGGTTGCACGGATCACTGAAGTGATCTCCACCGACGCCAGTTCCCCAGCGGTCTCTTCGGCGTCTGCCCGATTCCAATGATCGCAATATTTTTCCGGTCCCTCGTCCGTCAAGATCCATACCGTGACATGCTCTGTCGGGACCTCTGTGCTGACGACAAATTCACGGGAGTCGCTGTCGAGCGATCGCATTCGCTCAATCGCCAACTCGACTGTCAGGAAGACCTCTGTGGTGATCGGGTTAACGTCAATTAGGTCAATGCGATAGACAAAAGGCATGGGGTTACTCAAAAGGGGGATTTTGTGAGACGCATAGGCTCACGGTGCGATAAGAAAGGGCCGCTGTATCGTCGCGGCTCTCTTGGTGCCCGGCGTTGCAAAACCGGGCACCCACGCGACGCCCGATCTGCCTGGGCGTCGATTCCCAACAAGATGATAGGCTCAATCCTTCCGAACGTCGGTCGCGGAAAGTACAAGACACTTTCAGATTCTTTTCTGAACCAAGCACGGCCGACTCCTGCTGACGCTGGTGGTCGCGCAGCGTGGGGGCTGGCTGCCTCAGCTTCCACGTAGGTCCGACCGGCAGGCAGTTGCAGCCGCGGTCGGGCCGTTTTTTATCGTCGCAGACTGGCTGGGCGAGCGTTGGGCGTCCACTCTTTGCGTGCGTAGAGCTGAGAGTGGATACCGGTGCAGCGAGTGTCGTGCGTGTCGCTTTCCTTGCCGCCCTTCGATGCCGATTCACACAACGAACAGCAGAATCGTTCGCCCTTCTTGCACACTCGGTCGCATTGACGATTCTCGCAGTTCATCCACGTGACGTACTTTGGGTCTTCTTCCTCGTCCGGGTCGTCGTCGAATTGAAAATACGAAGGTTTCACCAGTTCCATGTACGCTAGCGACGCTGCGTCAACTTGGTCCGCGTAATCGCTTCGGGGAAACGCCCCCATTTCG
>JBBSJZ010000249.1:0-8361 GCA_038256795.1 Pirellulales bacterium
ATTGATGTAGCGAATGATCCGCCTTTGGTGGGTGCCGCGGATGATCGGGTCGTGCGGATTGAGGGCTACGTCAAAAACTGGATACCCCTCACAATCGGAACCTTGCACGTCACCCCCGGCCGAAAAACGCTGCGGCTGCGCGCGATCGAGGTCCGATTGGGCCAGGTCGCGGAGATGCGATTGTTGATGTTTCGCCGAGTCGCGAGCTAGGAATCATGGTGGCGCGAGTATGATGGTGTTAGATCCAACGCCGCCCATCCGAAGCCGAACCCCCCGCAATCGACAATGCCTGAATCCAAAGAGGAAATGGACGAGTTTCTGCATATCTACCTCGAGGAAAGCGAGGAAGAGGCGGACCAGATCGTCGACCTCATGCTAAAGCTCGAGCAATCCCCGAGCGACCACGCGTCGCTGCGGGAGGCGTTCCGATTGCTGCACACGTTCAAGGGCTCCACCGGCATGATGGGCTTTGAGCGAATCAATGGTTTGGCTCATGAACTCGAAACTCGTTTCGACGCTTACCGTGATGGTCGCGAAACGCTGACCAGCGAGACCGTTTCGATCACCCTTCGCTGTGTCGACTTCTTTCGCGAATTCCTCACTCGTTTGCGTGATGGAAATACCGATCAAGGTGACCCACGTCCGTTGATCGATGAACTCGTCGCCGTCGCAGCTGCGGCGGCGGAACAGTCCGCCGGGGCAGCCGGATCCACGGCTGAACGAGCGGGCGCGGTCGCGAGCGACTTGAGTGACTTAACGCTCAACGAACAAATTGATCGCCAATTCACGCAAGAGGAAATCGTCGCGGATCTGATGGCCGACGCCGAGTTTGTGCAGGAGGACACCGAATACGTCAGCTTCGATGGCGAGGCGGCCGGATACGAGAAGTTGTACTCGACTGACGAAGAGCTCGACGAAGCGATCAACGATGCAACCACGCACGCGATCCTCGAAGGCGGGATGGATCTCGACGATGCCATCGATGCCGAATTGCAAACCCAATACGAATCCGCATGGCAGCCGCCCGAGGCACCGGCGACATCGGCGGCGATGAAAAACACGACCGAGGGCCCGCTGCGAACGACGTTGCTCTGCGTTCGCATGAACGCGGCGATGGAATTGCCGGAGCTCAAGGCGAGATTGATAGTCGCTCGATTGCAATCACTCGGTGAAGTCCGCGCGATTTTGCCGAAGATGGATGACGTGGACAACACGCCGCCACCCGTCACGCTCAAAATCACGCTGCGCACGATCCACACGGACGACCGCTTGATCGAGGCGCTCGACATGGAAGGCGTCGATGCCATCTACTTTGGCGATCTCGATGAAGTCACTGCGAAGCCCGTGGTGGCTGAACCAAAATCGGCAGCGACAACCACGCCGCCAACGGAAAAGCCGGTCGTGGTGGGGGAATTAGAAACCGACGTCGAAGACAAATCGATTGATGCACCGTTCGCCGGCACGGGCTTGGCCGCCACCGGCACGGCCCGCAAAGCAACGGGCACGGGCCCGCGAAACAAGAGCGGCGAAACCATCCGTATCGGCATCGATCGGCTAGACCGCTTGATGAATCTCGCCGGTGAGCTCGCCGTGACGAATGCTCGCTTCGCACAGCTCGCCGATGAAATGCGGTTGTTATTTCGTGCGGGTGGATCGATCGAAGCCGGTTCGCCGCTTGCGGACTCGTTGATGATGATGCTGGGCGAGACCGACACGAATCCTGCGAATGCTAATCACTCGGGCTTGCCGATGATTGGCGGTGATGGCGGGGATGATGACAACTCGTATCGCCGCGGCTGGATGGAACGCGGCCGACGCGTGGCTTCGAACGTTTCTGAGACCGTCGATCAATTGGCACGTTTAAGCAAGAGTCTTCAGCATGCGGTACTCGAGACGCGGATGGTTCCGGTAGGGCCGCTGTTCGGACGGTTTCGCCGCATCGTTCGTGACTTGTCGATGCGTCAAGGTAAGCAGGTGCGATTGGAACTCGAGGGCGAGTCGACCGAGCTCGATAAGCGAATGGTCGACGAGTTGGGTGACCCCATGGTTCACCTGATTCGTAACTCACTCGATCACGGTGTCGAGAGTCCCGAGAAGCGTCTCGCTCGCGGCAAGCCGGCTGAGGGTGTGATCCGCTTGCGCGCCTTTCACCAGAGCAACAATGTCGTGATTGAGATTTCCGACGATGGAGCGGGGGTCGACGCGACCCGAATTCGCCAACGGGCACTCGAGCGGGGGCTCGCCACCGCAGCGGGGCTGAGCCAGATGAGCGATAACGAAGTCTACGGGTTCATTTGGCAACCTGGGTTCAGTACCGCAGAAAAAGTCAGCGATATTTCAGGACGCGGTGTCGGTATGGATGTGGTGAAGGAACGGATAGCGGCGCTCGGCGGCGCCGTCGAACTCGATAGCCGTCCGGGCCGAGGCAGCACCGTGACGCTGCGGTTACCGCTCACGCTCGCGATCGTCAATTCGTTGATCGTGCGTTTCCGTGGGTTCCGACTCGCGATCCCCGTCACCGACGTTTGCGAAGTGGTCGGTTTGCAGCGGAGTGAGGTTTTCAATGCACAAGGCAAGGCGATGATCGATCTTCGCGGTCATCTCGTACCACTCTATCAACTCGATGAACTCTTCAATTGGAACGACGCATTACCGCGCGCTACCACACCGACCGAGGACTGGGTGCAAGCGGTCTTGGTTCGCGACGGACACCGCTTGTTCGCAATCGAGGTCGAGGATCTCGAAGGCAACAGCGACGTCGTCATCAAGTCACTCGACGAGCACTTTGCCCACATCCCGGGATTGTCGGGAGCGTGCGTGATGGGTGATGGCGGCGTGTGCTTGGTCATCGACGCCGCTTCGCTGTCGATTTGCAAGTCGTCCTACCGAACCGCACCAAAATTGCCCGCGGTCGAAGTTAAGTAGCGAAGCTCGCCAGCGGAGCATTGAGCGGTAAGGTGGTCGTGGAATAGACGGGTACAGAAGAGCAAAAGTACGCGTGGCAGTTTCCGCGTGCACTACTCAGCCACTAACGCGGCGAGTTCTTGCTGAGCGAACTGCACAACGCCGTCGGCCCATGATTTCTTGCTGTACAGCTCGATGATGCCATTGAGCAGCGCCGCTTGTGCGTCGCGATCGAGGTTTTCTTTGCCCCAAACGATGCGATGGCGCAGATCTTCGACGCGGCTATCCACTTGCACGGTTTGTGCCAGCGACAATCGCAATCGCTTGAGTTCCTCGTCGACATAGTTCTTCATCACGCGAATGGAAAAGGCACTGTCGGCGGAATCGTGACCGAAGATATTGAGCCAGCTTTGCAGTTGCTCCGTGGCTTGCGTGGGTCGTCGTCCGCGCAAACTCATCGCATCGACGAACGCTTGCTCGGCGGGGTCGAGTTGCTCGGAACCGCCCGCTCGGTTGGCTTTGGTGCGGAGCCGACGCAGGTGTTGTTCGAGTTCCACCGCCGCACTCAGTTCCAACACCGCTTCCGAACGTCGATCTTCGGGATAATGGTTGGCGAATTGCTTGATCAGCGATTGTGCGGCGAGCGTGTCCCCGTCGCGGTCGGCGGCCAGGATCGATTCGTAAAGTTGGTCAGCGGATGGCGTTTGAATCGACCACGCGAACAACGCGACACCGCCGACGAGGATCGCGATCATGCCGGCGATGGACGCATAATTGAGCCAATGGCTGGAGTGCTCGTGTTGCTTTTGCCCGATCGCCCGAGTCGCTCGAGGTGAAGATTCGATGGCTTGGTAATGCGTCTTTCCGGACTTGGCGGGGGGCTCGGATGGTGACGCGGTCGATTGGCTGGTGATTTGATCGGAATCCGCATGCATCGATTCGAGGGTCAAATCATTGGGGCTGGCTCGGCGCGCGACAGTGCGGTTGTCGGTCGCGACGGTAAGGGGATGATCGCCGGCGGTGTGCTCGTCGCCAGCGTGGCCCGTCAACGGTCCCGTCGCGGGTCCATGATCATCGCGATCGGCGTGAATGTCTTGGTGATCGATGATCGATTCGGGGGCGTCAAAGTGAGTGCCTTGGGCATCTTGGTTGAGCGTGAGTTCGCGTTGCAATCCCGCCCGCATGGCCTGCAAACGTTTCATCACCGCGAGGGCCGTTGGCGGCCGATCTTCGGGACGTTTTTCGAGTAGTTCGTGAACGAGTTCGACGAGCGCTTCGGGAACGTCGGGACAAATGAGTTCGAGTGGAACGGGTCGATCTCGCTTGAGTGCTTCGACGACCTGCGCCAGTCGCTGGCCCGTGAACGGGGGACGTCCGGCGAGCATCGAATACATGACGCTGCCCAGTGAATACAAATCCGTTCTCGGCGTCGTCGGGCTGCCGTCGGCGTGTTCCGGGGCCATGTAATCGGCGGTCCCGAGAATCGATCCGGCAACCGTTTCTTCGCCGTAGCCAAACAGTTTGGCGATTCCGAAATCGACGATTTTGACGACGCCATCGTGGGTGAGGATTAAGTTGGCGGGTTTTAGATCGCGGTGGTAGGCACCAATGTCGTGAGCGTGCTTGAGCGCCGAACTAATCTGGATCGCGATGTCCAGGGTGGCTTGCCAGGACACTCGTTTTTCGCGGCGAAGTCTTTGTTGGAGCGGTTCCCCTTCGACGAGCTCCATGACGTAGAACAGCGCGTCGTCTTGTTCGCCCGTACCGATAATTCGCACAATGCTCTTGTGATGCAATCGTTTGAGCGTTTCAATCTCACGCGTGAAGCGGACTCGAAATCGCATGTCATCGGCGACATTTTGGGCGATCACTTTGACGGCGACCTTGTCGCCCGTTTTCACATGCTCGGCTTCATAAACGGAGCCCATGCCGCCACGGCCGAGCATTTCGCCGAGTTTGTACGGGCCGAGATATTCGAATGGCGTCATGAAAAAAGTTCAACGTGAAAAGATTAGTTCGGACCCGGGCGGGAAGTCCATTGTAAATCCGAATCCGACTTCCGGGCAGCAACCACTGCCACCCGATCGCGAAAACGGCTTAAATTCGATGTCGACGCTGCGGATCGCGGCGTCCGCACTCCTGCTCTGGCTCGCTCAACCACCGCTCGCTTGGTGGCCGCTCGCGTTCGTCGCCCTCACGCCTTGGCTCGTCGAAATCGCCCATCTTGCCTCACGTGACAACTCTGGGTGGATGGTTGAGCGACGACGGACCTGCGCGCTGGTTTGGATCGCCTCGGCGTGCTACTGGTTGGTTTCACTTCAGGGGCTGCGTCACGCCCACCCCGCGATGGTGCTCTGCCTGGTCGCCCTGAGCGGGTATCTAGCCATCTATCCCGTGATATTTTTTATCGCACTGCGTCGGTGGCTGCGCCGGCGCGTACCGATGATCGTGGCGGCGCCGGTGTTGTGGGTGGGTATTGAGTGCATTCGCAACTACGCCTTGACCGGACTGAGTGCCGCGATGCTCGGTCACACGCTCGCGGACATACCCGGGCTCGTTCAAATCGCAGATCTCGGTGGGACGTATGCGGTCAGCTTTATCGTTGTCGCGGTCAACGTCGCAGTCGCCGAACTCGTTCGCTGGCGAGCCGGACGAGTGAGCGCGAAGCCAGCGGTAGGGGCATCACTCGCCGCAGCGATCCTGATGATTGCAACGATCGCCTATGGCAGCTATCGCTTGAACGAGTCGACTGAGCCGGGGACGACGAGTTTCTTGCTCGTCGGACGCGACGAACGTGTCGAGTACGATCAATCCGCCGAGCGAGCGGATGAGATTTTCAGTGCTTACGTTCAAGGCAGCATCGAAGCCGCGCGTCGCTCCGACTCGATCGACGTCGTCGTGTGGCCTGAGTCGATGTTCTCGGGATCGCTGCCGTGGTTCATCGCCGACGAAGACGCGACGATCCCGGATGGCGTGGACATCGACGAGTACCACGAGTACTTCTACGAGCGGACGCGGGGGCTCGGTCGTTCGGTCGCGGCCGCGGTGCCGCAGCAACAGGTGCCGCATTTGATTGTCGGGTGCGGTGTTGTGCGGTTCGCGGAGGTACCGCTGGTGTACAGCGGCCTCATCCATGTCGGTCCGACGGGTCGTGTCTCGGACTGGTATGGCAAGACTCACTTGGTGATGTTCGGCGAATACATCCCGCTGGTGCGCTGGGTGCCCGGTTTGAGTTCACTCGTACCCGCGGGACTCGGAGTGCAGGTCGGCGCGGGTGCGAAGGCGTTCCAGCTCGACGCAATGCGCGTGGCTGGGAATATCTGCATCGAAACCGCGGTCGAGCGAGTCACGGTGAATCATTGTCGTGACCTACTCCGCGTCGGCAGCATGCCGGATGCGATGGTCACGGTCACCAACGACGGCTGGTTCGATCACACCAGTGTTGTGGATCACCATTTGCGTTGTGCCCAATTGGTCGCGGTCGGTTGTCGTCGACCGATCTTGTCGGCGGCCAATGGAGGCCCGACGGCATGGATCGATAGCAATGGCCGCGTGGTCGAGAAGCTGGCGTACGCCGCAAACGGTGCACTCTTGGCAAAGCCGCGGCGTGATTCGCGAGAAAGTGTGTATGTTCAGATCGGCGATTGGCCCGCGAGGTTGGCTGCCTTCGCAGTAATTGGGACCTTGCTCATAGGCGTTTGGCGCAAGTTTGCTTCAACCGACCTTGTCGAGGCGCCCGGACCATGAGTTAATTGAGACCGTGGGCCGAGAGACTGCTTGCGTTCGTTGCACCCATTAATTCCCAACCGAGACTCATCATGCTTCCAGCGATGCCCCTGATTCATCCTCGCGATGAGATTGTCGCCACGATGCAGCGGATCTATCGCTACCGGATGACCACCACGTCCGGCGGCAATTTATCGATTCGTGATGACAATGGCGATATTTGGATTTCTCCGGCCCGCGTCGACAAGGGAAACTTGACTCGAAACGATGTGGTTTGTGTCCGCACGGACGGGACGATTGATGGGCCGCATCCGCCGTCTTCTGAGTTTCCATTTCACCAAGCGATCTACCAGTCTCGATCGGATCTTCGAGGCATCGTCCACGCGCACCCGGTCGCGCTCGTCGCTTTTAGCATCTGTCGCGAAGTCCCCAACACGCGGTTGTTCCACCAAGCGCACTTCGTTTGTGGGCAAGCCGGCTTTGCAACCTACGCGCTGCCCGGTAGCCAGGAACTCGGCAAGAACATTGCCGACTCGTTCGCCTCGGGCTGTGATAGTGTCATCTTGGAGAACCACGGGGTGGTCGTCGGCGGCGTCTCACTGGCCAGTGCTTTCGAGCGATTTGAGGCGCTCGAGTTCGCGGCGAAAACCGTGATCCGCGCCCGTTCGCTCGGCGACGTCCGCTACCTTTCCGACAAACAGCTTGCCAGTGCATCACGGCGCAGCGTCACGCTCAAGACGTTCGATCGTGATCCGGCGACCAGTGATGAAAAAGAGCTGCGGCGAAATCTCCGCGACTTTGTACGTCGAGGTTGCCGCCAAAGGTTGCTGATCAGCACCGAAGGAAGCTTCTCGGCGCGACTCAGCGATGACGCATTTCTAATCACGCCATCGCAGCGTGATCGTGAGCAGCTTGAAGTCGAGGATTTCGTGTTGGTTCGTGGCGATGAAAGCGAATCGGGAAAGCATCCCAGTCGCGCGACACTCGCGCACCAAGCCATCTACCAGCGACATCCGTCGATCAGTGCGATCGTTTTCGCACACCCCGTCAACGCGACGGCCCACAGCATCACGGATTCCTATTTCGACGCGAGAACAATTCCCGAAAGCTACATTTTCCTGCGTGATGTCGTTCGCATTCCTTACGGAGTGCAGTACCAAAACGATGGCCAAATTGCCGACTTTGTCACGCCGAGTTCGCCGGCTGTGATTTTGGAGAACGATGGGGTCGCCGTCGCCGGCACGAGTGTGCTCGATGCGTTCGATCGCTTGGAAGTCCTTGAAGCGACCGCCGAAGCCGTGATTGACGCGAGTCAGATCGGTACCGTCGCCGCGATGAGCGATACCGTGATCGACGAGCTTCGCAAGGCGTTTAAAATTGAATGAGCTTTGCTAACAAAAGTACGGCTCAAAATCGATTACCGCGTTGTCCCCTCTCCCTAAGCCTTGTGGGCAGAGGTTGAGGGTGAGGAGTCCGATCGAAGTCAGCGGGTTATTTTTGACAGGTCCCTCACCGTACCGTTCTTAACTCGCTCGTCCTCGGTCACGACGTGGGTTTCCAAAAACGAGTTCTGCGTGGCGCGACAACAATCCAACAGGTTCTGGGTTTCTCGCAGCAGGTCGAGCCACTGGACTTCCTCATCCTCCTTGATTTGTTCTTGCAGCCGCGTAGCGGAAGCGGCAATCGCGTCGATATTGCAATGCGAAGCCATCTGGCCGAGCCGAGCAGCGA
>JBBSJZ010000250.1:0-8340 GCA_038256795.1 Pirellulales bacterium
GAAGCAACTGTTTCCGCTCGTGCTGTTGCAAGTAAGCGGAGATGTCGGTCGCGATCAGGTCAGACTGGTGGGACATGGGAGAGTTGGCAGTAGGTAATTGCTAGTTGGCAGTTGGCAGTCGGCAGTCGGCAGTCAGTGTGCCGAAGTCAGGTAGGGGCAATCGATCGTTTCAGCACTGGCGGCTGATGACTGCCAACGGATGACTTTTTAAAAATAGCCACGTTCTTTTTTCTTTTGCATGCCGACGCCGCCTTCGTCTTGGTCGATCACGCGACCTTGGCGTTCGCTGGTTCGGGTCAGCAGCATTTCCTGGATCACTTCGGGCAGCGTGGTGGCATCGCTTTCGACGGCTCCGGAAAGTGGGTAGCAACCGAGGGTTCGGAAGCGGACCATTTTGGTTTCTTCAACTTCGCCGGGCAACAGCGGCATCCGATCATCGTCCCGCATCAGGTAGATACCGCCGCGTTTGACGACCCGGCGAGGTGCGGACAGATATAGCGGCACGATCGGGATCTTTTCCATGTGAACGTATTGCCACACGTCGAGTTCGGTCCAATTACTCATCGGGACAACGCGGATCGACTCACCTTTATTGACGCGCCCGTTGTACAGATTCCAGAGCTCGGGACGTTGATTTTTGGGGTCCCAGCGGTGAGCTTTATCCCGAAAGCTGAAAACGCGTTCCTTGGCACGACTCTTTTCTTCATCACGGCGAGCACCGCCGAACGCCGCGTCGAACTGGTGCTCGTCCAAGGCCGCCTTGAGTGCATCCGTCTTCATCAATTCGGTGTGTCGTTCTGAATCGACCCACGGATAAATGTTGAGCTTGAGACCTTCGTGGTTGGTATGCACGAGGACGTCCAAGCCGAGTTCTTTCCGCACGTAGTTTTCACGAAAGTTGATCATGTCCTTGAACTTGTACGTCGTATCGACGTGCAGCAGTGGAAACGGCAACTTCGCGGGATAAAATGCTTTCATCGCGACGTGCAAGAGCACCGCGGAGTCCTTGCCGATCGAATACAGCATGACTGGGTTTTTGAATTCTGAAGCGACTTCACGAAAGATGTGAATGCTTTCAGCTTCGAGCTGTTTGAGGTGCGTCAGGCTGTAGTCGGACATAGGTGATTCCTCTGGCAAGAGGGGTGTCAATCGCGATGGAGGAACTGGCAGAAGCGGGGAGTTCGCTCCACGCTCGGGGCGAGTATAGACAGCGAGTCGATTTCGACAAAGGTGAAGTCAACGGACCGTCGTCGCCTCGGAGGCTATCCGTTGAACTTGTCGCCGCGGGGGCCATCCGGCCAGATTTGCAGGATGACACCTTCGGAGCTCTCGCCGTTTTCGCCGGAATTGTCGCCGAGCGGATAGCCAGCGACACGGCGGAGTTGCAAATTCTTGAGTGCCCCGACGTGGCGGGCTTCGCCGCGTTCTTCGACCCACTTGGGGCCTTTGATGAGCAGCAAGCGGTCGACGTTGGACCAGTGCGGTTCGACCCAGCGACAGAATTTAGCGATCGAGCCGACGGCGCGGCTAACGATCGTCGAGAAGCGAAAATCGGCGAGCAATTCTTCGCCGCGGGCACCATAAACCGCGACCGGGACCCCCACGGTGGCCACGATTTCGTTGAGGGCACCGGCGCGTTTCGCAACGGATTCAGCCAATGAGACGTCAATATCAGGACGCAGAATCGCTAGCGGGATCCCCGGCACACCATTGCCGCTGCCCAAATCCAGCACGATCTCGTCTGGGGCGAGCAGCGGGGCGAGTTGCAAACAGTCGCGTAAATCGCGGCCGACGAACAAGTCCCAGGTCGTGTGGCGGGTGAGGTTCAGGTTTTCGTTCCATTCCCACATCGTCCGCACGTAGGACTCAAGTTGCTCGGCAATGTCCTCATCCAATTCGATTGAACGAGCTTGGAGGGCGGCAGCAAATTCAGGGTCGAGCGGCATGCAAACACATCAAAGGGCGGCTGAGAGCGAACGTGATTAGAATGACGTCTCGGCCCGCTTTTGAAAAGGTCGCCTCGAGGCTCAACTCCAACCTTCTCGCGGCGCCTTGATTCGCTACGATCCTGGAATCGCAATCTCTCACTCTTTCATGCCAGGCAGCAGCGGTTGAACGGTTTTTCCAATTCGATGGTCGCTCTGAGCACCGTTTGTGTCGTGTTGCCGCTCGTGATCGCGCTGGTGTCGCTCTATCCGATCCGCAAGTTCGCGGAGCGATTGGGATTGCTCGATCGTCCGGGTGGGCACAGCTCTCATACGGTTCCGACGCCGCTGGGTGGTGGCTTGGGGATCTACTTGGGCATCATGGGCACTTTCGCCATGGCCTCAATCACGGTGATGATCGTCCATGCATCGCCACCATTGAGGGCACAGCTGCCAGAGTCTTGGACGATGCATCTCGAGGGTGCATTGTCGCGGCTCGGATCGTTGTGGGGGTTACTGGCCTGCGGCAGCTTCCTCGTCGGGCTTGGGCTTTGGGATGATCGGCGTGGCTTGTCGCCTTGGGTGCGTTTGATCGCCCAGTTCGCGATGGCGGCGATCGTGGTTTACGGATTGGACATCGCGATGACGGCTTACATCAGCGTCGCGTGGCTGACGAAGTTACTTTCCGTCGTTTGGATCGTCGCCGTCATCAACTCGTTCAACATGCTCGACAACATGGACGGGCTCTCCAGCGGTGTCGCCGCGATCATTGCGGCGTCGATGGCCGTGGTGATGTTGCAGACGCCGCATCCGGGCACGACGTCGCCCCAGTTGCTCGTCGCTATGTTGCTCTGGGTCATTTGCGGGTCACTGTTAGGTTTCCTCTGGCACAACGCGCCGCCGGCCAAGATTTTTATGGGCGACGGTGGCAGCTATCTCGTCGGGTTCTTGATCGCGGTGGCGATGTTGATGGCAACTTACTCCAGTGGCGACGCGCCTCGGCCACACGCCGTGCTCGCACCGTTGTGCGTGATGGCGGTGCCGCTCTATGACATGACGACCGTGATTTGGATCCGCCTGCGGCAAGGCCGCAGCCCGTTCGTCGGCGATAAGAGTCACTTCTCGCACCGACTTGTCGACCTCGGTCTATCACGTCGCCAAGCGGTCGCGACCATCCATCTCGTCACAGCCACGTGTGGACTCGCAGCGATGTTGTTGATTGGCGTCACGGTCGGCCAAGCATGCTTGGTGATCGGTATCGTCGCGTGCATGTTATTGCTCGTCATTATCTTGGAATCGACCCAGTGGTGAGGCGGAATCGGGCAAGCGTCACGCGTGAACAGACCTGCGAAATGCCAGCGGGCACTGGCGCTGAGGGAACGATGCTCGCTCGATTGCCAGTCCTTGCTGCGGGATTGTTTGCAGCGACATTGGTGATGGCGACTTATTTTCCGAGTGATAGCGTCGCGGTGGAACGAGGCGATGCGTTGTGGTTGGCCGCGTTAGCGATCATCACGGCCACCGTCACCTGGGTGATGCCGACTCGATCTCCAGTCCGCGACATCCGTGTCGATTATCTAGCCGTAAGCTTGGCAGCATGGATGTTCATCGCTGCGATTTCGACCGCGAATGATGGCAATCTTCGCCAAGCCACGAACGAAGCCTGGTTGTGGGTCACCGGGGTCGCGATCTTTACTTCGGCGCGGCGATTGTTTTTGTCTGAAATGCTGGGGTCAGTCGCACTGAAGCGAGCCGGGTTGGTGTTGCTCGTCGGCTGCGCGGTGGGTTTGAGTGTGCACGCACTGCATCAGCACTTTGTTAGCTTACCGCGGATGCTTGCCGAGTATCGGGCTGACCCGGACGCGATGATTCGCTCGGCCGGACTCGATGCGCCCGCCGGGTCGTCGGCGCGGATGGTGTTCGAGAACCGCTTGTTCGATGGCGGACCGGTGGGGACCTTCGCGCTGGCGAATTCGCTGGCCGGTGTGCTGCTGGTGGGCTACCTCGTCGCGGCTGGGCTAGCCGTGATAATGGTTCGCCGCCGCGTCGTGGCTGGTGAGAAAGTAGTCGCGGCGTTTAGTCTCGGTTGTCTCCTCGTGGGACTTGTCTTCAGCGCGTTATTGTTGACGCACAGCCGATCGGGGATCTTGGCGGCGATCGCGGGGAGTGGCCTGTTTGCGGTGATGACATTTTCAAGTCGTTGGTGGGGCCTGGCGGCGAGCGGCTTCGCCGTGCTCACGGGTGGCGCGATGTCGCTCGCGGTGTTCGGAAATCAAGAGTGGATCGCGCAGGCGCCGACGTCACTCGCGTTTAGAGTCCAGTATTGGCGATCGACATGGGCGATGGCCGTCGATCGGCCCGGCTTCGGCGCTGGACCCGGAAACTTTCAAGCCGTGTATCCGAGCTACCGCGAAGCGAGTGCCGCGGAAACGATCGCGGAGCCGCACAACTTTTTTTTCGAAACACTCGCGTCGGGCGGATTCATCGGTGCGGGGCTCCTCACGTTACTCATCGCGGCAATCGTTTGGGAGCGCCGCTCGGGTCTGCGAATCGAAGCTGCGGATTCGGTCGGTTCAACCTGTTCAAACGAATCGCCGCATTCGATTGAACCGAGAGTCACGAAAGGGTGGTGGATGGGCGGCGGTTCGGCACTGGTGTTGATCGGTTTATTGGGACTCGCGACAGGTCAATCGCCGGATTGGGAGGCCCAGATTATTGCTGTGCCGGTGGCGATTACCGTCATGGTATTCACCTGGCGGGTGACAAAGAACCTCGAAGCGATGGCGCTCCGCGCCGTGACCGTCACTGCGATCGCGGGTTTGATGTTGCACTTGGTCGTGTCCGGTGGCTTCACGGTTCCTGGCGTGGCAGTGTGGCTATGGATGCTCGCGGGGATGATGGCGGTAGGGAACGTGCCGGTAACCGGGGTGCGCGAGTTTGGTGAGTCTCAGCGGGCTCAACCCCATCGTCGGCGAGAGATCATCGCCGAGATTGTCTGCGGGTTGAGCTTGCTGGTGCTGTTGCGTTGGCTATCGATCGTGCCGGTGGAGTCGTCGGCGGCCCTCATCCGCGAAGCGACCGTCGCCTCGTCGACGCGGGCCCGCCGAGACCTCGTCGAGCGTGCGTCAGTTGCCGATCCGTGGTCACCGACCGCGCCGCTGTGGGCCGCGGATCTAGATCACTGGTCCGTACTCGCGGATCCCGATGCCGCGTTGCTGCGGAAGCGATGGCGAGCCAGCGTCGCGGATGCGATCCGTCTCAGTGGTCGCGATCCTTCACTGATAAAGCTCGTCGCCGCGGGACCGCTGCACGTTTACCAGCGCTGGGGACGCGGCGAGGATTTGCAGTGGGCTTTTGAGCTCTTCGACGAGGCGTGCCAAAGATCGCCAACGGATGCGGCGGCGCTTGCACAGCGGGCGGAGATTTTGGAGACTCTCGGTGACCAGTCAGCAGCAATCGCGGACGCTCGACGGGCGAGTGAATTGGCGGAGCTGGGAGAGAACCTCGAGCGCCGTTTGTGGTTGCAGCCAATTTTGGTGGTCAAAGCCCTCGGCGAAGCGGCTCGAACGGGTCCAATTTTAGAAACAGCCGACAAGCTTTTGCAAAACCAACTCGACTTTCACGACGTACAGCGTGACAATAGATAGTCGTCCGAATTGCGAGCGGCTATTTTCCGCTCCGTTTGCCATTTTCACGAATTGATCCACGTTCCGATGAAACTCTTTCTACTCAGTCTTGTGGTCGCTTTTGGGATCGGTACTGCGGCGGCCTTGGCGATTAATCAATCCAATTTTGGCTACCGAGATTCCAAATTCGGCCCAATCACGCTCGATGGCACGATTACTGCAGAGAATGCCCTAGCTGTGATGAGCAAGGGCCAGCCGGCGGGGATCGCGACAGCCGAGATTCCTGGAGGAACGACGCATAATTTCGGGGTGATGATCCCGGATGAGGACGGCGAGCACGTGTTCACCGTCAAGAATGTCGGCACCGAACCGTTGACACTCAAAGTCGGCGCCTCGACGTGCAAATGCACCGTCGGGACACTGAAGAACGAAAGTCTGGCGCCGGGTGAGGAGACGGAAGTATTGATGACCTGGCACGTTTCTACCAATGCTGACAAGTTTGGCCAGTCCGCAGAGCTACTCACGAACGATCCGGCCCAGCCCGCGATTCGGTTGGAGATCGTCGGTGATGTGATTCGCCAAATGGAGATGAGTCCCAAAGAATGGACGTTCGGCGAAGTCGCTGCGGGGGAGCCGATCGTGCTCGAATCGACGATTTACAGCTTCATGCCAAGTGATATGCGGCCGCTCGAGCCCAAGTTCTCGGATGAAGCGATGAATGAATTGACCACCTTTGAGGTCGTGCCCTACGTTCCCAACGAGACGGCGGACGGGCCGAGGTCGCAGGCACGCCAAGCTTTCAAAGTGACTGCGACCATCAGTCCGGGATTGAAGCAGGGGCCCATTTCTCAAAATTTCAATTTTGCGTTCGAGCAAATTGATAGCGAAGGAAACGTCGTCACGCCTGACGGAGACAAAACGTCGGTCGGTTACTTCACGGTCGTGACGACCGGTCGGATCGTCGGCCAATTGAGCATGATCGTCGGTTCCAAGTTGCGGGGAGTGTCCGGGGGCGGGTATGCCTACGACTTCGGCCGATTGGACGAGGATGATTCGCTTACGGCAAAGACGCTCGTCGTGCTCAAGGGCAGCGATCGCAAGGAAACGACGCTGACGATTGGGAAGATTGAACCCGAAGGCGTAATTAAGGCAAATCTGGTAAAGGGTGCTGATCGGGGTTCGATGGTGTTGTATACACTCGAACTTGAATTAGTACCGAGCGAAAAGCCGATTGAACGATTAGGGCTGAGTGACAATGACATCGGTAAGGTTTGGATTGAGTCGGATAATCCAAAAGTAGCGCCGTTGCAGCTGTCGGTGAAGTTCTCTTTACCCGGTAAATGATAGGGATCCAGGAAAGCTGGGTCATTTTTGCGGAAAGCACCAATGAAGTCTGTACCCAGCGTCTCGATCTCCGCCCGCTTCCGTTCACGGGCGAGGTTGGCGCTGGCAAGTCGTTCACCGCGTCGTGATGCGGTGGATTGGCGATGGGTCGCGATCGGGGGTACGCTCTCACTCAGTTTGGCGGGGATCGTCGCGGCGACCTCGCTAGGTTGCAACCGGCGCACGGCCGACCGCGACTGGATATCCGAGAACGAACTCGCCGTCGAAATGCCTCCGGCGCGAGGTAGCTTCGCAGCTCGCGAGAAAACGGTGTCGCTCGGTGAAATCGCGCCGCCGATTCTGTCCGAGACCCCACCGATGGATGGGGCGTTGGTGAATTCTCAATCGTCTCGTGACGCATTCGCGGACGCAGTGATCGATCCCGGCTTCGCCAGATACACGTCCGCTCAAGCACCCGCGTTTGACGCGAGTGACGAAGATGAGGATGGCGGCAGTGCCTCGGATAAGCCTGGGCCCATCGAATTGGTACCGACCCCGCGCGGGGCTCCCGAGGTCAAGGCCGAGGTGGTGCCGACGCCCCAGGGTATCCCGGAATCGATGACGGCGCGGATACCGGATCTTGCACCGGAGAAGTCACTCAAAGTTCCTGAGACGCCGCCATCCTTGTCACAGCTCGATGGTCCGAGCCTGACGGAACCTGCATTTGGCGAGGCTCCGAACAAGGCGATTGAGAATCCGAGGGTGGCATTGATTGATGCGACCAATATCGAAGCCGACGTGCCCGAAGATTACACATCGTGGCCCATTCCCGATGTGACGCTGTTCGTGACCGGGCAACAACACGGTTACATCGAACCCTGTGGTTGCACCGGACTTGAGAACCAAAAAGGCGGCGTCGCGCGGCGAATGACATTCATGAAGCAACTCACCGATAGCGGTTGGAATTTATTGCCCGTCGATGGCGGCAGCCAAGTACGCCGCACCGGTCGCCAAGCGGAGATCAAGTTCCAGCGGACGGCCGAGGCGCTGCGCACGATGCAGTACCGGGCGGTGAACTTTGCCCCGGATGACCTGAAGCTCGGCATTGGCGAATTGATCTCCGTTGCGGCTGGCGATAGTGACTCGTCTCTCTACACTTCGGCAAACATTGCATTGCTCGAACCGGGACTCGTTCCCGAGCACAAGATCATCGAGTCTGGCGGAATGAAGATCGGTATCACGGGTGTGCTCGACCCGGCGGCCATGGAATCCAAGCCAAGTGACGAATTGATTGTCGACGATCCGGTCGCATCCGCCCAGAAAGTCATCGCTACGATTCGTGAGTCAAATCCGGACTTCGTCGTGCTGTTATTCTTTGGCGAAGAAGAGGCCGCGCGAAAACTCGCTCGCCAAGTCGACGGTATTGACTTGATTGTTGTTGGCGGCGGCTACGGCGAACCCACCTA
>JBBSJZ010000251.1:0-8324 GCA_038256795.1 Pirellulales bacterium
GATCACGGCAATGAGCAGCATGATGTCTAGGTATGGCAGCAGAGTTTTCAGCATCGTTTTCATTGCTGTTCAGTTCCAAAATGCTCGTCGCTATTGTTTTTCAAGGCTTTTCAGCTAGCTGTAAGTTTTCTTCAATTGTTAGTTTCTGCAGCATTGGTATTTGAAACGTATTCTGTGTGGTGTACGAATAGCTCGAAACGAATGCGGAAAGGCGCTGGCGCAATTGATTCGCGTCACCGTCGGCCATTGCGAGCAGTGTCTCGACATGGTGAAGGAAGGGGCCGGAGTCGTCTGGTCGCGGCTTCGCAGCTCGCACTTTCTCGTGTGCGGTGGGGACCGTCGTTTCGTCGTCAAAGTACAGCTCTTCATACATCTTTTCTCCCGGGCGCATGCCGGTGAATTCGAACTCGATGCTGCCGGCGGGTAGGCCGCTGAGCGAGACGAGGTCTTCGGCGAGCTGGACGATGGCGATGGGTTCACCCATGTCGAGGACGTAGATCTCGCCTCCGTCACTCATTGCGGCGGACTGCATCACGAGCTGGGCGGCTTCGGGGATCGACATGAAATAGCGTGTCATCTTCTCGTCCGTGATCGTGATCGGGCCGCCCCGTTCAATCTGCTTTTGGAAGATCGGAATCACACTGCCGGCGCTGCCCAGCACGTTGCCGAAACGGACGACCACGAATTTTGTGGTGCTCTCTTGCGAGTATTCGTGCACGACTCGCTCCGCCAGATGCTTGGTGCATCCCATCACACTCGTGGGATTAACCGCTTTGTCACTGCTAACCAGGACGAAGTGGCCGACACCGGCTTCGTCAGCCAGCTTGGCGATGACCTTGGTGCCGTAGATATTGTTCTTGATCGCTTCCCCGATGTGCGTTTCCATTAAGGGAACGTGCTTGTGCGCTGCCGCGTGGAACACGATGTCGGGCTGGGTGTTTCGAAAGACTTTACGCATCGCGGCTTCGTCCGTGATCGATCCAATGACCTGAGTGAGCCGAATCTCGGATTGGTTGGCGCGATCGCGAAGCTCGAGATGGATGGCGTGAATGCGGTTTTCACCGCGTCCGACCAGCACCAGCTCGGCGGGGCCGAAGTCCATCAGTTGGCGACAGATTTCTGAACCAATGCTGCCACCGGCACCGGTGATCAGCACCGTTTTACCCCGGATCATCTTGATCAGTCGCTCAGTGTCGAGCGACACCGGGTCTCGTTTGAGCAGGTCGTTGATGTGCAGGGGTCGCAGCGGAATCTTGCTCGTGCCCTGCATCGCATCTTCGAGTCGCGGCAGTACCCGCAAGGTCAAACCGTGTCGATTGCAGGCTTCGACGAGGTCACGCAGCGCTCGACCGGTAATCAAGCCGGCGGGCACGAGCACGTCTTGGGCGCGATACTTCAGCGCGACGTCGGCAATGTTGTCAATCGTGCCGACGACGGGGACGCCACCGATGCTGCTGCGATGCCACTCGTCAGTCGGCGAGAGAAGCGCGCGGACTTTGATATCGAGGCACTGGTTGGAATTGATGTGACCGATTAGCTGACCCACGGCATGATCGGTGCCCACCATAATCGCAGGTCGTACCGTGCGGCGCCGCATCAAGGGGCCGAATTGTTCGTCCACATAGCGCCATGAACATCGCAGTCCACCGACGATGATGATCGTTAGTAGCGTATCGAGCAGGATCGTGACGCGGGGAATCTGGCTGTCGAACATCAGCAGGTAATAGTCGACGAACGCGACAGCCAGCATCGAGATGATCGACACGCGGAGCAGAGAACTGAGGTCGGCGAAGTTCACATAGCGCCACCAGCCGTGGAAGTGGCGGCCGTAGTAGAACGCGAGCAGCTTGGTCAGAACGACCGGGGGCAGCGTACCGAGCAAGAGTTGCCAATTTGATTCGGTGAACTCGAAGTCGAAACGGGCGCCAAAAGCAAAAGCGTAGATAGCGGCAAAGATGCCGATGTGGATGGTGACGAGCAGCGGCACCCGCACCTGTGGCTGACACAGGTGTCGCGTCATCCGACCGGCGAGGGCTTCGACTCGCTGGACGACGTCGGGGGTGACGATGGGTTTCATGCGGAGATTGGAGAAAATGAGT
This sequence comes from Pirellulales bacterium, assembly GCA_038256795.1. GTDB lineage: Bacteria > Planctomycetota > Planctomycetia > Pirellulales > Pirellulaceae > JBBSJZ01. The sequence continues at coordinate 2,100 of JBBSJZ010000251.1, forward strand.
TGCAGGAATTGAGTGGTTGGAATGCGATGTTTTTGGGATCAAAGTCGTTGGTCGTATGGCCCCTCACCCTAACCCTCTCCCCACCGAGCGATGGGGAGAGGGGACTGGGAATCCCGTGACCCTCTATGCATCGAAGCGATGGGGAGGAAGGGGCAACTCTTTTTGTCTGCTTCGGGTCGATTGGTGGTCGGAGAGGGAAGCATGGTGATGGTTAACGGGGATGGACGCTGCCGACGACGACATCGTTGGATGGGTCGACGTGTTGGGCGGAGTATTTCGCGTGGTAGTGGCCGACGTAGCCGTAGTGGTCACCTTTGTACGCGCCGTAGCTGTATGACTTGTTTGCTCGGCCTTCGACACCGTTGACGATGACGGCGGATGGCGTGACGTTGATGTCCTGCAAGATCTTGACGGCATGCTCGACGGGACGGCGTCCGTTTTTGTTGATGCGAAGGGTGATCAAGACGGAGTCGACCAATGGCGCGATAATCGCGGGATCGGTCACTGCTAACAGCGGCGGTGCGTCGATCAGGATCAAGTCAAAGTGTTCTTTGGCTTCACGAAGCATGGCTTCAAATCGAATCGACTCGAGTAATTCAGCCGGTTGGCTCGTCGCGATGCCGTTGGGCATGATGTGCAAATTGGGCAACTCGGAGACGGAACACGCATCCTTGAATTTGCACTTTGCCGTGAGCACGTCGGCGAGTCCGGGGTGGTCATCGATACCGAAGAGTTCAGCGATTCTCGGGCGGCGGAGGTCGGCGTCGATGAGCAAGACTCGCTTTCCCGTCCTGGCGAACGAGACGGCGAGGTTCGAGATCGTCGTCGATTTTCCATCACCCGGCTGCGGGCTGGTGTTCATGATCGTGCGGACGGCTTCGCGACGATTCGAGACGAGAAGACTCGTTCTCGCCACGCGATAGATCTCGGACTCAGCAGATCGGGGCGAGTGGAATGCAAGGATGGACGCCGCGATGCTCGATTCCGCCGCGACACCGCCGCGGAGTTTCTTGACGTCGAATCGCGGCACGTGCGCGATCACATTCGCGCCGAGGGACTTCTCGAGATCCTCGACGCTCGAGAATGTCGAGTCCAGCATGTCGGCGACCAAGGCCAAGCAAACGCCCAAGCCGAGACCAAGAAATAGCCCCAAACCGCCGAGGATGGGAAGCTTCGGCCAGGATTGCTTCTGTGGAGCTTCGGGCGCGGCGAGCAGATCCGTTGAGAATCCTGCATAGGACTTCGACAGATTCAATTCTTGCAACCGGAGGATGACTTGGTCGTATCGCATTTGGGCGCGAGTCAATCGGGCACGAAGGGAGTTGCCCTTCATGAATTGATTCTCGATCAACTTCGCTTCAAGCACTTCGGCTTCCGAATCTCGCTTCAGAATCGCTTTGCGTTTTTCGAGTTCTGAGATGTCGTTGTGAAGCAGCATCGTGTAGGTCTTGAGCAATTCATCGGGGTCGAGTTTCTTAGTCGAGGCCGTAGCGGCTTCGGGAGCGTTGGACTCCATGAATTGCTGGGTGATTTCAATTTCTTGGCGAACAGCTTCGACGAGCGGGTGACCGGTGCCGAACGCGTCACTCAGCGATCGTTCTTTTTGGATCAACTCGAGCAAGCGGTTGTATTGCGTTTTGGCAGCTTCGGCCCGGATCGGCTGTTCGGCTTGGAAAGCTTCGCTCGTCGCTTCACCGCGAGTCATATCAAGGAACAGCTTTAGTCGCTCGACTTCTTTTTGGCTAAGCAGTGCCAAGTGATCCATTTGTCCGAGCTTGGCTCCGCCTTGTTCGGTCAGGTAGCTTTCGATGACTTCGAGTCGTGATTGTTGTTCGGCGAGGTTATTGCGAACGATGTTCAACTCAGACTCGAGTTTGATCATGCGATCTTTGTGAATGTCTTGGACCTTTTCGCCGTCCAACAGAATGGGCACGGATTGGATGAACTCTCGGTATTCGGTATCGGCATCCGCGAGTTCGCTTTCGTGATTCTTGCGCGCTTCTTCGATCAACTCGACCGCTTGCTCGGAGGTGTTTTCTGAATGCGATTCGACGTAATCACGATAGCTCGTATAAACGGCCGCGAGAACTTGTGCGGCGGATTCCGGGTTCGGATCGGTGAATGTCGCTCGCAATACCATGGCGTCGCGTGCGGTACCTTCACCGCCCCGTTTGACTGATAAATGCTTCAGCAAAAAGTCGATGGGATTGCCACCTTGGGCGATGACGTCGCGGAACGATTCAAGATTTTTGAGACCGCCTTTTTCGATCGCGTCGGCGAGCATCAACCTGCCGCTGAAGAGTCGCATGTGCGTCGCGAGTTGATCTTCCTGGATCGCATCACCGCTGGCGTGAGCGCCCGTCATCGTGCCGCTATTTGTCAGTTCGCTGCTTCGTTGACCGACCAGAATCTCGATGTTCGATTCATACATCGGTGTGGCGGTGAAGTGGTAAAGTAGCGCCAGCCCGACGCCAAGCCCGAGACCAAAGAGAACATATTCCCAGCGGCGACGGATCGCGCTAAAAATATTGATCTCCAAGGCGGAGCCTTCGCTTACCGATTCGTCGGTCGTCAATGCCATGTTCAGAGCCAAAGAAAGGTTTAGTCAAGGTCGTACGACGGAGTAGGTTTCGACTTCAAAATGTCGGTGCGAATCCGTTTCGCTAAATTCTCAAAACGCCCGTCGCCGCGGCTGAGGGTGCCGCCCAAAATCGCGTGACGCAGCGCCTCTTCAAAATCACCGTCGCGACGAAGCGCTTCAGCGGCCTTGAGGCGATAAGCCGGGATCGCAGGTGCCGCGTCCACGGCGGCGAGCCAGTGCCGTGTCGCCGCACCCTTCGCGCCCGCCAATTCGAGGAGGGTGGCACTGATCGCGTGCCGCTGCTCAAGCTCGACCGTGGACTCCTCAATCAAGTCTTCGGCGATCTTGCTAGCAAACTCCAGCGTCTCTGACCGCACGCTGGGGGACGGTTCAGGATTAGCCGTTAGAACGGTTCGGATCAATTCAATCATCACGCCGGGCTGGGATTTGGGCACGATCCGCTCGGCAATCTCAACGGCCGATAGACGCTGGCTCGCCAGGGGCAAGACATCGCTCGCGAATCGAGTATTGATGCTCAAGCAATCGTGCCATTGGCGGATTGCGACGTCGTCGGCATCGCAGGACCAGGCCAATAAACCGCAAGCGTACAAGTGATACGCATCGGGCGAAGAGATTCGTGCGATACGGTCGACCCACGGCCGAGGATCGATACCGGTGAAGCAGGCAATTTGTCCGCCGAGGAAGTGCGCTTGGATTTGCAGCGGATTGGCTGAGACCGCCGCGGCGATGTCATGGATGCTGGCGACGAGCGGCGCGTTCAATTCAGGCGTTGTCATCGCTTCAATGGTCACTCTCGCAGCCGCGGGTGGCATCGACGCGAGCGATTGAAACATGATCTCCGGGGCTGTTGAGATCCACGGAACGGATTCACCGGCAGCGTCCGCAGTGTCAATCAAGGCGGCCCGATAGCGAGCCAGGTGCCACATCGAGCGTTGGCGATACAGCTCCGATCGACGTGGTTGCGCCGTGATTGCCTCGTCGAGTTGCGCTAGCCGCTGAGCAATTGCCACGTCCGTGGGACGATCATCGAGTTCGTCCAACGACGTTTGCTCAATCACCCGATCGCCTTGATGCTCCAGTCGCGAGTGGTGTGCCACGAACATCAGAGCAGCCGCGATCAGCGATAGAGTTGCCGCATGACCGACACCCCACGATTTCGGTACGTCGAAAGTTTCAATCGATCCAGGCTTTTTTCTTTTTTGCGTCGCCTTAACCGCTTCGGCGGCGACCCGCGCGATGATCCCGAGGAAGCACGCGTAGAGCAACGTATTGGCGGGGATCTCGATGACGAAATCGCCAAAGTTCTGCACCATCGCGAAGAGCACTACCGCTACGGCGAACAAGCCCCAGGATTGCCGTTCCCGCTCACCGGATCGCTCAATCGGACGTCGCCGAAGTTGCCAATAGGCTCGACCCGCAAAGACAACCATTCCCAGCATCGCGACGATGCCGACGACTCCCATTTCAGTGGCAATTTCAAGGTATTGGTTGTGGGCTTCGCGGAACCATCCGTTGCGAGGTTTGGATTGGTGCAGTAGCGCCGCGTAACCGTAGGATCCGAGTCCGCAGCCGAAGGGGAAGTGATCGATGGCGGTGGCGAGGCCATCCTTCCAATGTGCCCAGCGTTCGTCGAGCGTCAAATCGTCGATGTTGAATCGATCGACCCGGTTGCTCACCATTTCGGTGACTTGATACACGCCGATGGTCGCAGTACCGGCCATCAGCGTGAGGACGGCGACGAGTTGGTACCAGCGGAATCGGCCACCGAACAGGATCGCGACCATCACCAGAGACACGAGCGCCGCGATCCATGCTCCCCGTGAGAGCGCGACGACGATGCCGATGATGACGATGCTGGCGAGAGTGATGAGTGTCAAGTCAGTCGCCTTGAGCCAATGCAACTTCGATCCGTAGGCTGAGTTGACGGGCGATTCCCCCTGGCTCGACCGATTGCTGTAGAGCAAAGCAATCGCAGCGGCGATCCCGGGAAGCACGGCGGCGGCACCAGCATTACGGTAGATGAACGTCCCAAACGGCAGGGCTCGATAGGGGCTCGTGAATCCAGGAAGCAAATCGAGACTTCCGGTGGATCGCTGGATGATGCCCCACGTGGCCATCGCCGCGCAGTGAATGAGCAAGCACCATAGAAATACAGTCCTCGAGCGACGTGTCGTGAACAGCGTGCTCGAAAGCAAAGCCACCGACGCTGCGAGAGCGAGCGGTAGAAGAGCCGTTACACTCGCGTGCGGAATCAGACTATTGGAAAATAAGCCATCATTGCGCGACCCCGCTCCAACCGAAATGAGCTCATCGCTGATAGGTTCGCCCAAACGGTTTGCGGCCTCAATGAGCAGCGCGGCTGGTTGCACCGCGAACTCGGTTTTGATCGACGCAGCTTGACGCGCCACCGTCGGAACGGACGGGGGCAGCGCCCACGATTGGAACAATCCGTAGGCGATGAAAAGAAAAATTGGCCAGACGAGTGCCATCGATGGCGGTGAAACGCGATAGCCGAAAATGACCATCGCGATCGCCACGAGCACGGTTGTCGCTATTAGTGACCATGCGATGTGCAGGAGCGGTAGCGTGTCGACGGCGCCAAATCGCCAGCATGCATATGCGAGCGTCGCCAGTAGTAGTCCGCGCGCGAGGCGGACGACGAACGCTTGGCCAACAGGCGGCGCCGCTAACGTTGCACTTGACGACGACAAACGCGACTTCGACGAGGTAAGTTTCGGCGATCGATCCCGTGGTGACGTCGATCGCTGCGCGCTGGCGGGTGGTGACAACGCGAGCATCCTTGATGGGAGTCAACCTAAAACTTGGGGACGCGACGCCCACGTAGTCAGATCATCGTCGCCAGAGTCCCGGACGCTTGCGTGAAACAGAGTCACAAAAAGAAAAAAGCTACCAATCTCAGGGATTGGCAGCTTTCGATAGATTGTTGCGAATACCGCAAGCGATCCGCTTGGGACACTAACGTGATGGCGAAACCACGATGGTATCACTGTTACCATCATCGTCGCTCGCGCCGACTGCGATTGCCGCACCGATAGCTCCGAGCGATGCTAAGCCGCCGAGACCGCCACCGCCGCCGAGTCCACCACCCGCACCGCCGCCGCCGCCACCGAAGGATGAACCACCCATGTTACCGCCACTGACGCCACCAGGCGTCGGTCCACCGCCTTCGAGGATGCTCGAACCGATCGTTTGTTCGCCGAGTAAAGTGTCGGAGGTTACTTGGCCTGGGTCGAGTGCATCGAGTTGGCTCGGGTCAATATTCACGGCCAACGAATCCGCCAAGCATGGCAGGTCGAGACGGAGGCTGACCAGACTCGCACGAGCGGCCAAGTGGACTTCCTCGTCAGCGACTCCAGCATCCAAGCGACCGTCGACCATCGCAATGGCTTCGTTGATTCGAGTGAGCAGCACGCTGCATTCACCCGTTTCCGAGGCGACTTCGCGACGTAATTCCGTGACCATTTGAGTTACATCGCCCGTCGCGGGACTGGCAACCGAACCATCCGCCATGAAGGCGAAGCTCGAGGTTGACGTTGTAGCAACCAGTGCCATACCGGCCACGGCGGAAAACAAAATTCGGCGTTTCATCGTGAAGTGATTCC